>NZ_QGNK01000080.1:0-436 GCF_003336925.1 Rhodococcus sp. Eu-32
TCTTTTTCACGAACTCGGATTTCAGTTTCATCGGGCCAAAACCATCGATTTTGCAGTCGATGTTATGGTCGCCTTCAACCAGACGAATGTTCTTCACTTTGGTGCCGATTTTCAGCATGGAAGAGCTACCTTTTACTTTCAGATCTTTCACGATGGTGACGCTATCGCCGTCCGCCAGCAGGTTGCCGTTGGCGTCTTTGACAATCAGCTCATCGCTCTCCTGAGCGGGTTCCGCATCGTTCCATTCGTGAGCGCATTCCGGGCAGATGAACATGCCGTTATCTTCGTAGGTATATTCGGAGTTACATTGCGGGCAGTGGGGTAATGACATGTTGGTATCCTCAAAAAGTCAGCGGGGGCAAACGCGCCCAAAAATGGCAGATCGCCGAAAAAGGCCGCAATTATACACAAAATCCTTAGCGTTGTCGGGACTATT
>NZ_QGNK01000081.1:0-436 GCF_003336925.1 Rhodococcus sp. Eu-32
TGTCGGCGCGGCGCTTTCTGCCGGTTGGGTTATTCACCACGCTGCTGGTGTCGCCTTCAGTAACAACCTTACGCTGGTTGGAAATTCTGTAATCCAGTCCAAGTATATGACGAGCCTGACGGTTCGATTTCATGTTAACTCCTCAATCCTGTTGCTAGTTTTAAGGACAAATTCGCTTACGCGAAAGAAACGTAACCCCTAAGGTTGCCGATACAGCATAGCAGGTTTTACAGAGTCGGGTGCTGCCCGCTTACCACATAGTTGATGGTCTGCTGGTAGATGTCACTGAGGATGTCATTGTCGGAAGCTTCAACCCATTTGGTCAGCTCCATTAAAATATCATCTTCAGTGACAACGCCTAACTCCGCGCGTAATCCTTGTTCAATCGCGTTGACCAGGGCCGGTTGTGCTGCTGAGGTATTTGCTGAGTGATAAG
>NZ_QGNK01000082.1:0-430 GCF_003336925.1 Rhodococcus sp. Eu-32
AGAGCACGTATTCAGGATGTTCTCCTGCAAGTAACAAAAGAAACTCAAACTCAACCAGTGACAGACTTTGACTGTTTTGAGTATTAACTTCCTCTTTTTTCTGCCAGGTTCTTAGCCCAACACCATAAATATGACTGCATTCCTTTTGTGTTAATCCTGCTTTTAAACGTAATTTTTTTACATTTTCAGGTGTATTATCGGGTTTCATTTAACATAAACTCCTTAATTAAATTCTTAACTGGCGTCTCATCGTCTTCCCTTAATCCGGCACACGTAAAATTAATATGTTGTAATTCATTCTCATTCAGTACGGCATCATACAATGTAATTTTCGTAGTTTTGTTCCCGATTTTAACATTTGTTCTGGCTTTTATCCTTTTTGTAAGCCTGTAATTGTCACCTTCTTTTTCAAGAAAATAAGTCACATCAC
>NZ_QGNK01000083.1:0-429 GCF_003336925.1 Rhodococcus sp. Eu-32
GGCTGCTACGACCTGCTTGGACGGCTTTATTGCGGCCATAAACTGGCGAAGCGACAGGTGATGTTGGTATCGTTCGTCTGCTATGCCTTTAACCTGACGCTCAGCACCTGGGTCGGCGGGATCGGGATGCGTTACCGACTATACTCTCGCCTCGGGTTGCCCGGCAGTACTATCACGCGCATTTTCTCACTCAGCATTACCACTAACTGGCTGGGCTATATTCTGCTTGGCGGCATCATTTTTACCTTCGGCATTGTCCAGCTTCCCGACCACTGGTATATCGATGCAGGCACGCTACGAATTCTCGGTATCGTTTTATTGTTGATTATCGCGGTCTATCTGTGGTTTTGCGCCTTTGCGAAGCGGCGGCATATGACGATTAAAGGACAGAAACTGGTGCTGCCGTCATGGAAATTCGCGCTGGCGCAG
>NZ_QGNK01000008.1:0-250701 GCF_003336925.1 Rhodococcus sp. Eu-32
CTTTGCCGTGTTCGGCGGTGATGATTTCCGCCAACTCGCCCTTGCGTTCGTTCAAGAGTTCGCGGAATTTGAACAGGACCTGTACGCGCTTGGCGAGGGAGGTGTCGCGCCAGGCGGGGAACGCGGCAGCGGCGGCGTCGATGACGGTGCGGGCGTCATCGAGGTTGGCCAGTGCCAGTTGTCCGGTGACCTCGCCGGTAGCGGGGTTGGTGACCGGTGCGGTGTTACCGGAGGTGCCGGCGAATTCCTTGTTGTCCAGCCAGTGCGCGATAGTCGTCACAGAATTTCCTTCGCTCGAGATGTGACACCAGTCTCGTAGGCATACATGCCCCTGTCAAAGGCCAATCGCGCACCTGTGCGTGCAAAAATGCACGCGTTGATACGCTGGCGTTATGTTCACCGCCGACCATCTCCGCTTCTTCCTCGAGGTGTCCCGTCACGGTCGCCTGAACGAGGCGTCGAAAGCGCTCGGTGTCGATCACACGACTGTCGGTCGTCGGATCACGAGTTTGGAAAAGCTTGCAGGACAACGGCTTTTCGATCGCACACCCAGTGGGTGGAGATTGACGGAGGCGGGGGACAGGCTCGTCGGCTACGCGGAGACGGTCGAATCGGCGTTGATCGCCGCGTTCGAGGATCAGACGTCGACGATGGGATCGCTCACGGGGTCGGTTCGTATTGCGGCTCCGGACGGGTTCGGCGCATTCGTCCTGACGCCCAATCTGACGAAGCTGCGGAGCCGTCACCCCGATCTCGACGTCGAGCTGGTGACCGCTACCGAGCACAACTCTCTGAACACGCGCGAGTTCGACGTCGCCATCACGCTGGAGCAGCCGTCGGCGCGGCTCGTCTCGTATCGCAAACTGGCCACGTACTCACTGCACCTGTACGCGACGAGGGACTACCTGGCGAGGACGGCCGCGATCTCGAAGATCGACGATCTGCGAGACCACACGCTGATCTGGTACGTCGGGGCGCTGCTCGATGTGGCGCCGTTGCGCATCCTGGACTCGATCCTCGCGGACGGGCGTGCACAGATTCAGACCAACAACATCACCGGGCACTGGCTCGCGGCCAAGAACAGCCTGGGCATCGCGCCGCTGCCCAGTTACATCGGGGAGCCGGACGACGCGCTCGAACGCGTTCTGCCGGAACAGTTCTCGATCGACCGCACGTACTGGGTCGCGGTTCCACGCGAGCTGACGTCGCTCGCGCGGGTCAAAGCCGTCGACGAACTCCTGACGTCGATCGTCGCGGATGCGCCCCATCTGCAGTCCGGTCAGTGATCGGCAGGCGCGCGGTCGGTCGCCGCGTTGCGGTGCAGTGTCTCGAGCATGCCTTCGAGTAGTGCGCGGTCGGAGTCCGCGCCGAAGAGCTCGCGGTGCAGAGCTTCGACATCCGACGCCAACGCGTCGTACTTCTGTTGTCCGCGAGCGGTAGTGCGAATCAGCACCTGACGGCGGTCGACCGTGCCCGATCGCCGGTGGACGAGATTGTTCGCGACGAGGCGGTTCACGACCTTGGTCAGAGTCGGAGGCGGCAGCAGTGCGAACTCGGCCGTCTCGGCCATCGTGTGACCGTCGCCGTCGGACAGCAGGCAGAGAACACGCCATTCCTCCAGGTCCAGATCTGCTGGTGCCAGCAGCGTGCGCATCCGCTCGCCGACCAAACGATCGACGGACGCGAGCAGTCGGTCCGTGCCCGGAGCACGATCTGGCCGTTCGGAAAGGCTCACGCGATCGCACTCCTATCATGAAGGGATTCTCCGCAGAGGAGTCTAGGCGACGGCAGGTGAACGGACGAATGAATGTGACGCGGGCACGCAGCGATACGACCTTCACCGTCGGCATCGTGTTTCCCATGTCCGGATCGTTCGGTCTCGTCGGACCGTCGAGCGAATTGTCCGCGCAACTCGCACAGGAGGAGCTCAACGCCACCGGCGGCGTGCTCGGAAGACGCGTCGAACTGGTGCCGATCGACGGGGGACGCGACCCGGCCGTCGTCGCGGGAGAGATACGTAGGCTCGTCGACGTCGGAGCCCTCGACGCGGTCGCCGGGATGCATACATCCGCGGTCCGCCGCGCGCTGATTCCCATCACTGCCAACAGAATTCCGTACGTCTACACGTCGCTCTACGAGGGTGGGGATCGGTACCCCGGTCTGTTCGTCACCGGTGAAACACCGTCGGCACAGCTCATTCCGGCGCTGGACGTCATGGTCGACGACTTGGGCCGCAGGCGGTGGGCTGTGGTCGGCAACGACTACGTATGGCCCCGCAAGACGGCCGCCATCGTCACCGAGTACCTGCACTCGATCGGCGTGTCGGTGGTGTTCGGTGACTTCTCACCGATCGGCACCGTCGACTACGCCCAGACCGTATCCGGCATCGAGAGATCCGGGTGCGACGGCGTCGTCGTGCTGCTGCTGGGCGACGACGCCGTCGCGTTCCATCAGGCGTTCGCGTCCGCGGGACTGGACCGTCGGTGCGTCCGGCTCAGCCCACTGATGGACGAGAACATGCTGCTGGCGACCGGATCGGAGAACGCCCGCGAGTTGTACGTGTCCTCAGGCTATTTCGAGACTCTCGGCACGTCGGAAAGTCTCGACTTCTCCGGCCGGTTCTCGTCCCGCTTCGGGGTCGACGCGCCGATAGTCGGTTCACTCGGTCAGTCGTGCTACGAGGGAATCACGATGTTGGGGGAGTTGGTCGACCGCGCAGGGTCGGCCGAGGTGACGGCATTGGAGTCGATCGCCCAGAACTTCTCGTACGACGGCGCACGCGGTCATCTGAAGATGACCAACGGCCATGTCTCGCAACCGATCTACCTTGCCAAAGCGGGTGAGTTCGATTTCGACGTGCTGGTCGAGATCACTCCGAGGCGCGTGTCGTGACGGAAAACGTTCGATCCGTCTACGGTGGTGGGCATGACTGTAGAAGATTTCGGTGGGCGTCGAACGATTTCGGCGGAGGAGCTGTTGGTCGTGGTCGGTGACTACCAACTCGTCGGCGACGACGGCGAATCTCGCGGCCGCATCGAAGCCGTTGCGCAGGACGGTCTCGCCGTGGTCGTCACGGTCACCGAAGGAGACGACATCGTCGGCGTCGAGTTCGCACCGGATGAGCAGGTGACCATCGAACCGTACGACGGCGGCAAGGCTCCGGTCGTTCCCTGACCGTCGAACATGTTCGCGCGGTGGGCATTCGACGACGAACGACTTACAACGGTGTAACTTCCTGCACTTTCGTAACACTGGTCACATCGGTCACACTCGAGCTATCCTGTGGCTGACCTCCGTCGTCGGAAGGAAGGACGTGCTGTGCGAATCAGCCTGTCCCGCACGAAGATCGGTGTCTCCGCCGCGCTGTCCGCCGCAGCGGTTCTCGCCTCGGTTGGTGTCGCAAGCGCTGAACCGGTACCGCCGACCCCGCCGGATGCGCGCGCGATCATCGAATCGATCGCAGAACCTGCCACCCCTGCTCTGTACAACTCCGCGCAGGACAATCTGGTCAAGGGAAACTACGACGTCGGGTTCGCGGCACTGGACGCGCTGGCGCTGGCGGCGCCGCAGGATTCCAACGTGCCCGCCCTGCAGGCCTTCTACCGGAACGCCGCGAACGACCCGGGCGGCCGGGACGCAGCGCTGGAACGGCTCGGTGGCCTCGACCCCGAACTGCATGCCGCAGTCGAGCGTGCGATCGACATCATCGCCACTTCGGCGGAAGCTCCCGTCGAGTGGGCGCCCGTCTACGACGGTGCACGAACCGCGATCGTCGTGCTCGGCTTCGGACTGGCGGATGACGGCTCGATGCGCGACGAACTGATCGACAGGTTGACCGGTGCTGCTGCCGCGGCGACGGCGTCACCCGCGTCACCGGTCGTCGTCACGGGTGGAAATCCCCGGAACGGCGTGGCGGAGGGGGATGTCATGCGTACCTGGCTGATCGACAACGGAGTTGCGGCAGAACGGATCTACGTCGAGAACCGTGCGAACTCGACACCCCAGAATGCGGTGCTGACGCAACCTCTGCTGCGGGACATCGGAGCGCAGAGCGTCGTACTGGCCACCTCGGCGAACCATGTCCGACGGTCGATATCCGACTTCGCCATCGCCGGATCGAACGTGATCGGCGCAGTGAGTCCCGATCCCGAGTCGATTCCCGAGGTCCCCGCGCTGGGTCTCGATTCTCGGCTCGGGCTGACAGTCGACGCGACGAAGGTCGTCGGAATCCCGCGCGTGTACGAGTGAGTCAGACTGCAGGCGGGGGCGTCGCGGCGTCGAGTCGCTTCCGGGCGCGCCGACGTCGACCACGCACGACGACGAACACCATCAGTGCGAACAGCACGGCGGCGACGACGGCGCCCACTGCGGTGGCGCCTCGGAAGCCCGGCGCACCGGTGTTCATGTTCTGAGCGGCGGCCAGCGCCGCGTTGCCGTTGCCCGCGACGATCGACAACGTCATCAGATTGGGCACGGCGACGACGACCGCGAGTAGCGCCGCGACGATCGCGGTGACCTTGCCGCCACGGCGCCCCCGCACCGACCAGGCCACGAAGAACAGCAGCAGCGGAACGAGAGTGCACACGAGGCCGAAGACGAGACCCCACAGAATGCCCTTGCCGAAGGACTGATCCGCGAGCTGCGACATGCGGATGCCCCACCACCGCGGCACGAACGCTGCGAGGGCGAAGTACGCGATGATCAGCGCCACCACTCCGATGGCGATCATGATGGCCTTGTTGACCCAGCCGGGCCTGCGGGATGTCGTGCTGTCGGGGGACGTGCCGTCGACGGTCATGACGACGATCCTAGCTTCGGTATTTCGGTGACAGTCGCCACATGTGACGGCCCCCTCATCTGCGTTCTTTTGTCTGTGTCCGTCGGTAACAATCAAGACTGGTTCAAGCCCGTACGCGGGTGTTTCTGCGATCTCAGGGGGTACATCATGACGCTGTTCTTGATGGGAGCGGTCGGCTTCGTCGGTTTGGCCATGGCCATGCTCGGTTCGGGTCGAGACTTGAACTTCGACAACCGGCAGATGACGGCCGCCTACCGGTCGCGCTGGACCTGATTCCCCAGCCGTGACGGGGCCGATCGGGCGGGCGCCGCGCGCCCGATCGGTCCATCGGACGAGTTCGCTATGTTCGAGCGTATGAACAAGCGGCACAATCGATCGCGTGCCACCGGCCTACTGCTGGGATACGCACTCGACCGAGCACTCGGCGATCCCCGTCGGTTTCACCCGGTCGCCGGTTTCGGTCGATGCGCCGCGGGGCTCGAGCGGTGGATCTACCGAGACAGCCGAGTTGCCGGTGTCGTACACACGTCTGTTCTCGTCGGTGGCTGCGTCGGCCTCGGGGCCGCGGCGACCGAGACAGCCCGACGATGGGGCGCGGTCGGAGAGGTCACTCTCGTGGCAGCGTCGACGTGGGCTGCACTCGGTGGAACGTCGCTCGCGCGGACGGGAACTCGGATGGCCCGAAGCCTCGACGACGGTGACGTCGCCGCCGCGCGCGCTCTGCTGCCGTCGTTGTGTGGTCGCGACCCGAGCGTGCTCGACGAGGCGGGTCTGGCGCGGGCGTCGGTGGAGTCGGTCGCGGAGAACACCTCGGACGCCACCGTCGGCGTGCTGTTCTGGGGTGCAACCGCAGGCGTGCCCGGCATTCTCGGCTATCGCGCCGTCAACACCTTGGACGCGATGATCGGGTACAGGTCGCCGAGATATCGACGTTTCGGCTGGTTCGCGGCGAGACTCGACGACGTCGTCAACCTCGTACCCGCCCGGCTGACCGGTGCGCTGACCGTCCTTCTGTCGCCCGCCGTCGGTGGTCGGGCGCCCGACGCGATCCGCGCCTGGCGTCACGACGCGTCTCGCCATCCGAGCCCGAATGCGGGCGTCGCCGAAGCAACAGCGGCAGGGGCGCTCGGTGTCCGCCTCGGTGGGCGCACGGAATACGCCCACGGCGTCGAGATCCGCGCGACGCTGGGAACGGGCCGGGAGCCGACGGCGTCGGACATCGGACGGGCGGCGCGCTTGTCGACGCTCGTGCAGGGTGCCGCGACCGTCGCGTCAGCGGTTCTTGCCGTAGCGGTCGGCCAGACGCACGTCGTTCGCCGTGCGCTCGGCTGACCGTTCCTTCTCCTTCTTCGCGGCGCGACGTTCCTTGCGGGTCGGCAGCGTGAATTCCGGTTCGACCGCCGTCGACTCGGGCTCTGCGGCGACCGGCTCGGAGGCGCGGTCGACGGTATCGGGCTCGGTCGGGGTGGGCGGCGTGTCGCCGACGATGTCCTGACCCTTCGCTTTTCGGCGCTCTCGCCATTCCGCTCGCACGAAATACGCGAGCCCGAGCGGTGCCATGATGCCGAACGCGAGCCACTGCAGTCCGTACGAGAGGTACGGACCCGCGTCGGTCTGCGGAAGGTCGATGAGACCGAGCCCGCCGGGCTGTCCGTCGTCGAGCTGCAGGTAGCCGTCGACCGGTGAGAGACCGACGGCCTCACCGATCTGCCCCGGAGCGATGTTGTACACCTGCAGGTGCCCGGCCTCGTCGATCGGTTGTCGTGAACTACCTTCGGACACCCGAAGCCGTGCGTCGAGAGTGATCGGCCCGGTCGGCGCAGGTTCGATGGCCGGGGGAGCGGTGCCCTGGACGGGCAGCACGTACCCGCGGTTCACCAGGACGACGGGGCCGTCCTGTAGCTGGAACGGCGTGACGACCTCGTACGCGGGCTGGTCTCGGATGACCCGAAGCCGGACGAGCACGTCCTTGTCGGGAATGTACGACCCCTCGGCGACGACGCGTCGCCACTCGTCGTCCGGCGCGAACCCGTCGGCATCGAGGACCTGCGAGATCGGCACGGGATCGGCGTTCACCGACTGCTCGATCAGGTCGTTGCGGTGTGAGGTCGAGGTGTTCTTGCCGAGCTGCCAGGGCGCGAGCACGTAGAAGCACATGAAGGCGAACGCCACGACGACGACCGCCAGCGCCAACCAGCCCGGTCGCAGCAGGAATTTCAGCCTTCGCACACCACTACCGTAGCGGCTGGTCCGACGTGATCTACGACGCCTCGTCGGAGACGCGTTCGCCGGCCCATCTCACGAGACCGGGCATCGCTGCTTCGATCTGCTCGCGAACCTCGGTGAACGCGCTGTCCGACGAGTAGTACGGGTCGGCGACGGACTCCGAGTCGGCGTCGTCGTCGAACGAGCGCAGCAGTGCGATGCGGTCCGCGGGCGCGCCCAACTGCAGGAGTTGTCGCGCATGTCCCGAGTCGAGTGCGACGAGGAGGTCGGCCGCGAGATGGCCGTCGTCTACCTGCGCTGCCACGTGGTCGGCGTCGTATCCGTGCGCCTCGAGCTCGGCGACGGCACGCGGATCGGCGCCCTCGCCTTCGTGCCAGCCGTCGATGCCTGCACTCGAGACCCGAACGCTCTGCTCGAGACCTGCTTCGAGCAAGAACTGGTCGAAGATCTTCTCGGCCATCGGGGAGCGGCAGATGTTGCCGGTACAGACGAAGGTGATGTGCACGCCGGGCTTACGCAACGGTGTTGTCACCGAGCACCTTCGCCAGCTCGTCCATCGTCGTCACGGTGAACGCGGCGTCGTCGTTCTCGCCGTCGATGCCGTAACCCCAGTCGACGTAGACCGCGGGGATTCCGAATCGAGCGGCACCGTGCACGTCGTGGTCACGGTCGCCGACCATGATCACACCCGGCGTTCCGCCGTCGGCGATCTCCTTCGGGATCAGACCGAGATTGCGGAGCGAGTGCGCGATGACGTCGGGCTTCGCGCGTCGGACGCCGTCGCTGCTCGCGCCGCCGATGAATTCGAAGTACTTCGACAGACCGAAGTGGTCGAGGATCCGGTGCGCGAATCGCTCGGACTTCGACGTCGCGACACCCAGCCGGATGCCACGCGACTGCAGCTCCGCCAGAACCGGCTCGATGCCGTCGAACACCGAGTTCTCGGCCCAGCCCTGGGCGTCGTACCGCTCGAAGTACGCGGCGAGCGCGCGCTGAGCCGCGTCCTCGGGAAGGCCCATCGTGCGGAACGAGTCGATGAGGGGCGGTCCGATCACCAGTGCCAGTTGCTTCTCGGTCGGCTCGGGTGCTCCGACGGACGCCAGAGCGTGGCGGAAGCCGGCGAGAATGCCGGGCGCCGAGTCGGTGAGCGTTCCGTCCAGGTCGAACAGCACGACAGAGGCCTGCACGTTCGTCGATTCCAGGGGCTTTGTCATGACAAAACCATATCGGTGAGGCCGCCGACTACGCTCACTGGCAACGAAAGGACCGCTCGAAGTGCTCTCACGATCGCTGCTGCGCCATCACGGCGACGCCGAAGTCGGCGACGGTCTCGTCGATTTCGCGGTCAACGTCCAAGGGACGGCCCCGCCGCTGTGGCTTCGCGACCG
Source organism: Rhodococcus sp. Eu-32 (assembly GCF_003336925.1). NCBI lineage: Bacteria > Bacillati > Actinomycetota > Actinomycetes > Mycobacteriales > Nocardiaceae > Rhodococcus > Rhodococcus sp. Eu-32. Next base: position 8,413 of record NZ_QGNK01000008.1, read on the forward strand.
CCTGGCCGACAAACTCGGCGAACTCGGCGCTTATCCGTCCGCGGCAGCGGACCTGCGCGCGCGGGAGGCGGTTGCCCGCAGGCACGGCCGCAGACCCGACGAGGTGCTGTTGCTCGCCGGAGGTGCCGAAGGTTTCGCGATGCTGCCGAGGCTGCAGCCACGCTCGGCGGCCGTCGTGCATCCGTCGTTCACCGAACCCGAACTTGCGCTGCGCGAGGCCGACATCGACGTCGTGCAGGTCGTTTTGCCGCCGCCGTACGTGCTCGATCCGGCGCTGGTGCCGTCGTCGGCCGACATGGTCGTCGTCGGCAACCCGACCAATCCGACGTCCGTGTTGCATCGACGGGAGACCGTCCTCGCCCTGCGGCGCCCCGGGAGAATCGTCGTCGTCGACGAAGCGTTCGCCGACGCGGTTCCTGGTGAGTCCCAGTCGCTTGCGGGTGACGCACTGCCGGACGTGCTGGTGTTGCGCAGTTTGACCAAGACCTGGGCGCTCGCGGGCCTGCGGTGTGGCTACGTTCTCGGCCCGCCGGACCTGTTGGCGTCGCTGGCGCACGGTCGCGCGCACTGGCCGGTCGGCACCCTGCAGCTCGAAGCCATCACCGCATGCAGCGAACCGGCCGCGGTCGATCTGGCGGCGACGCAGGCGTCGCGCATCGCCGAGAATCGGGACGCGATGATCGCTCGATTGACCGGTCTGGGCGTCGGCGTGCACACGCCGGCGCATGCCCCGTTCCTGCTTGTCCAGGTGCCGTCGGCTGCCGACGTCCGCGAGCGGCTGCGCGCCGAGGGGGTGGCTGTGCGCCGATGCGACACGTTCCCCGGACTGCCGCCGCACCACCTGCGCGTCGCCGTCCGTGGTGCCGAGCACGTCGACGTCCTCGTCGACGCACTGAGACGCGTTCTGTAGAGAAGGAGACATCCGTGTCCGAACCCCACGTCAGCCTCGCCGACGTGATCGCCGTCCTCGACCGTGCGTATCCGCCCCGGCTCGCCGAGAGTTGGGACTCGGTCGGGCTCGTCACGGGTGATCCCGTGGACCGAGTGCGCAAGGTGGTGTTCGCTGTCGACGCCACCGCAGGCGTCGTCGACGAGGCCATCGAGTGGGGCGCCGACCTGCTGGTCGTGCATCATCCGCTGTTGATGCGCGGCGTCGACACCGTCGCGGCGAACACCCCGAAGGGTGCGCTGATCCACCGCCTCGTCAAGGCCGGATGTGCGCTGTTCACCGCGCACACGAACGCCGACTCGGCCGACCCGGGAGTTTCCGACGCCTTGGCGGACCTCCTGGGAGTCACGAGAACCCGCCCGATCGAGCCGATCGACGGACCGCGCATCGACAAGTGGGTCGTGTTCGTGCCGACCGAGCAGTCCGACGCCGTGCGCGACGCGCTGTTCGAGGCAGGCGCGGGCGCGATCGGCGACTACCGCGAGTGCAGTTGGACCGTCGCGGGGACGGGCCAGTTCCACCCCCAGGAGGGCGCGGATCCGGCGATCGGAACCGTCGGGCGCGTCGAACGGGTGGCCGAGGACCGCGTCGAGATGGTCGCGCCTGCGTCGCTGCGCGCGCAGGTGCTCGAACGGCTTCGACAGGTCCATCCCTACGAGGAGCCGGCCTTCGACATTCTCGAGCAGGTGCGGCGTCCGTCGTCGACGGGACTGGGCCGCGTCGGCACGCTCGACGAGGCCGTCACGCTGCGTGCGTTCGCCGAACGCGTACGCAGCAGGTTGCCGGAGACCGCGTGGGGAGTGCGGACGGCAGGCGACCCGAACGCCGTCGTCCGGACGGTCGCCCTGTGCGGCGGCGCGGGAGACTCGTTCCTGAGCTCGGTCGGCTCGCTCGGCGCCGACGTGTACGTCACCGCCGACTTGCGCCATCACCCCGTCGACGAGCATCTTCGCGCCGGGGGGCCTGCGGTGATCGACGTCGCGCACTGGGCGTCGGAATGGCCGTGGTGCGGACAGGCACGTGCGATCGTCGATTCCGCTTTCTCGGGCACCGACGCGTGGGAGAGTCGAGTGAGCACGACCAGAACGGACCCGTGGACCCTCGGTGCCGCGGACACCTGACACAGTGCCGGTAGGCTTGACCGAATCTTTCTTCCATAGTCGCAGGAGCCATCACGCGTGAACGTCGATCCCCGAGTACAGGCCTCACTTCTCGAACTGGCCGCAGTGGACACCGAACTGACTCAGATCGCGCACCGTCGCACCAACCTTCCTGAGCAGGCGGAGGTCGAGAAACTCGAAGCCGAGCGCATCGCCAGGAAGGACGCGGCCGTCGCCGTCCAGATCTCGATGGACGACCTCGATCGCGACATCAAGAAGCTCGAGAACGAGGTCGACGCGGTCCGCCAGCGCGAGGACCGCGACAAGAAGCTGCTCGAGAGCGGCACGGTCGCGGCCAAGCAGATGTCCGAGATCCAGCACGAACTGACCAGCTTGGAGCGTCGTCAGAGCATCCTCGAAGAAGAATTGCTCGAGGTCATGGAGCGGCGGGAGGCGTCGGAAAGCGACTACAACCACGCGGGCGCACAGCTGACGCAGATCGAGGAAGAGCTGATCGATGCGGGCCGACGTCGTGACGATGCCGTCGCCGACATCGACGCAGCCGAACAGCGCAGCACCGGCCGAAGGTCCGAGCTGGCTGCCACGTTCCCCGAGGACCTGCTCGCCCTGTACGAGAAGCAGCGCGCCCTGACCGGTCGCGGCGCAGCACTGCTCCAAGCCCGTCGGTGCGGTGCGTGCCGCATCGAACTCGATCGCGGTGAGATCTCGCGTATCGCGGCCAAACCCGCGGACGAACTCGTCCGGTGCTCGGAATGCAACGCAATCCTGGTGCGTACCAAGGAATCCGGTCTGTGAGTGCACCGACGCGGGTGATCGTCGAGGCCGACGGCGGTTCGCGGGGCAACCCGGGTCCCGCCGGATACGGTGCTGTCGTGTTGTCCGAGGACCGAGCCGAAGTGCTGGCAGAACGACGGCTGGCGCTCGGTGTCACCACCAACAACGTCGCCGAATACCGCGGCTTGATCGCCGGGCTGACGGCGGCTGCCGACGTCGGCGCACGTGTCGTGCAGGTCCGCATGGATTCCAAACTCGTCGTCGAGCAGATGTCGGGGCGGTGGAAGGTCAAGCACCCGGACATGATTCCGCTCAACCGGGAGGCCGCAGAACTGGTTCGCGGCTTCGACTCGGTGAGCTTCGAGTGGATTCCGCGTAACCAGAACTCGCACGCCGACCGCCTCGCCAACGAGGCGATGGATGCGGCCGACGCAGGCGAGGACCTCGCACCCGCCGAGGAGGTCGCCGAGAAGCCCGCGGCGCCCGGCTGGACCGGCGCCGCGGGTGAGCCGACGCGCATGCTGCTGCTGCGTCATGGGCAGACCCCGCTGTCGGTCGGCCGGAAATACTCCGGCAGAGGCAACCCGGCGCTCACCGAGTTGGGCGAGCGTCAGGCCGCCGCGGCCGCGGACTACCTGGCGCGGCGCGACGACATCGCAGCCGTCGTGTCGAGTCCGCTCGGTCGCGCCCAGCAGACCGCGGAAGCCTACGCCCGAAAGGCGGGGCTGCAGGTGTCCGTTCTCGACGACCTCACCGAGACCGACTTCGGCGACTGGGAAGGTCTGACCTTCGTCGAGGCCGCGGAGCGAGACCCGGACATCCACCAGCGGTGGCGCGGCGACACGTCCGTCGCGGCACCCGGCGGGGAGAGCTTCGACGTCGTGTTCGATCGCGTCAAGGCGGCGCGGGACAAGATGATCGCGTCGTACGCGGGCTCGACGATCGTCGTGGTCAGTCACGTGACGCCGATCAAGATGCTGCTGCAGTTGGCGCTCGACGTGGGTCCGTCGATTCTGTACCGCATGCACCTCGATCTGGCGTCGCTGAGTATCGCGGAGTTCTATCCCGACGGGGGAGCGTCGGTGCGTCTGGTCAACGAGACGTCATACCTGGACTCCTAGCGAGAACCACAGCGCCGCAACCGATCCGACGATCGTCAGCGGCGTGGTGATCACACCGAGAACGGTGAACGTCCTCAGGTCGGCCGGTTCGTGGTTCGAGGCGGCCACCCGCCGCCACAGCATGATCGCGAGCGAGCCGACGTAGGTGAGGTTGGGGCCCAGGTTGACCCCGATGACCATCGCGAGCAACAGTCCGGGTGGCGCCGACGGGCCGAACGCGGCGAGAAGCATCAGAGTCGCGGGCAGGTTGTTGACGACGTTGGATGCGACTGCAGCGATGGCTGCGGTGACGAGCAGGCCGACGAAGGTCGGTTCGGTCGGCAGAATGTCGGCGAGCCACCGGCCGATTGGCCCTGCCGTCACGCCGGCGACGACGATCGCGAGCAACAGGACGAAGCCGCAGAACGTCAGGTCGGCGGCCCGCAGTACACGCGTCGGGAACGTGTACCCGTCGCGTAGCGACGGAACGGCCAGCACGAGTGCGCCCGCGGCCGCGACCCAGAACGGTTCGACGTGGAAGAAGCCGGCCACGGCGAATCCGACCAACGTGGCGCCGAGCACGATCAATGTGCCGACCGGAGCGGGGACGCGTTCGGGTGGCGGCACTGCTTCGGTCCGTTTCAGATCGGATCGAAAGAAGACCCAGAAGACCACGAACTCGATCAGTACCGCCGCCACCCAGGGCAACGCCATCAACGCTGCGAAGTGGACGAACGTCAGCCCGGTCGCCGAGAACGCCAGAAGATTGGTGAGGTTGGAGACGGGCAGGAGCGTCGACGCCGAATTGGACAGGTGCGCACTGGCGTAACTGTGCGGTCTCGCGGACATGCGCAGTGCGCGGGCGGCGCCGACGACAGCGGGCGTCAGCAGCACGACGGTGGCGTCGAGACTCAGTATCGCGGTGGTGACTGCGGCCGCCGCGAACACCGATACGAGCAGGCGATGCGGACTGCCGTGTGCGCTGCGGGCCATGGCCGACGCCATCCACGTGAAGACGCCGCGCGCGTCGGCGAGATGAGCGAGAACGAGGATGAACGCCAGGAACACGACCGTCGGGAGCAGGGCGGTCACTTGCTCCGCCGCGGCCGAGACCGACACCAAGCCGAGCAGAAGCGTCAGCGCAGCCGCCGGGAGGGCGATCACGATCTCCGGAAGACCACGCGGACGAACGATGGCGAAGATCAGCACGGCCGCGACGAGTGCGGCAGCGACGACGCTCACGCGAGCATCTTGGCGAGCGTCCGCAGGTTGCGCGTCGTCGTGGTCGGCTTGAACTTGGCCTTCGCGGTGAACTTTCCGACCACGCTGTCGGTGGTGCTGCCCTTGACGACCTCCCAGTACACGACGCCGTGTCCGGCCGCGATCCGTTCGAGCGCGGGATCCAGGGTGTCACCGATGGCCGCGAGCTCGGCGAGATGGGTGTCGTCGTTGCCGAAGATCACGTACGGATGCCAGCCGTCCCGTTCGGCGTCGAACGGATAGTCGTCGACGATGCCGCGCAGCGTGGGCACGTCGAGCACGATGACCCATGCCTCGTAGCCGAAGCGGTCCGACAGCACCTTCTCCACGGACGACTTCAGTTCGGCACCTCTCATCGGAGACCGCAGGTGCACGTTGCCCGTCGCGAGGACGGTCCGTACGTCCGAGAAGCCGGCTTCCGTCAGGGCGGCTCGCAGATCCGCCATCTTGATGTTGATTCCGCCGACGTTGATTCCGCGCAGCAGAATGACGTGATCCATGACGTGAACTGTAATGACAGGACCGGAGCCGGCGGAACGACCATCCCACACTGCCGGTAGAATCTCCTCTCGCGAACGAGTCGGTTGGACGGCTGCGGCACGGAGAACTGACGGAGCGATTCCGTCAAGCTTCGCGCCGAGGAAAGTCCGGACTCCACAGAGCAGGGCGGTTGCTAACGGCAACCCGAGGTGACTCGCGGGACAGTGCCACAGAAAACAGACCGCCCACTTGCGGCGCCCTCGGGTGTCGTGCGTGGGTGAGGGTGAAACGGTGCGGTAAGAGCGCACCAGCACCTCAGGTGACTGAGGTGGCTAGGTAAACCCCGCCCGGAGCAAGGTCGAAGGCCGCACCTTCTCTAGGTGCGGCTGCGCAGGTGTTCGAGGGCTGCTCGCCCGAGCCTGCGGGTGGACTGCTCGAGGTACCCGGCGACGGTGTGCCCAGATGGATGGTCGTCGTTCCGTCCCGTTTCGGCGGGAGGGAAAACAGGATCCGGCTTACATGCCGACTCGTTCGCACTCCGTACGGCACACTGGTTCCATGAGCACAGACGACGAAGCCTGGTACTACGACGTCCGCACCAAGACCGTCTCCCAGGGCAAGGAGGCAGGCGCCTTCGACCGCATGGGACCGTACCCCGATCGGCAGACGGCCGAGCGTGCCATCGAGATCGCGGCCGAGCGCAACAAGGCGGCCGACAAGGCCGACGACGACTGGAACAACTGACCGACGTGGCTCCGATCCGACTGCCCGTCTCCACCTTCGATTTCCGAGCAATCAGATCCGAGTTCGATCTGCGAGAGGCGTTCTCCGACGACGCCATGGCCGAGGCGGCGGCGCCCGTCGATCGGTACGCGGCCGAGCGTGACGATCGCACCGACCTCGCGCTGGTGACCATCGACCCGCCAGGGTCGATGGATCTCGACCAGGCGGTCCACATCGAGAGAGTGGCGTCGGGATTCGTGGTTCATTACGCGATCGCCGACGTGGGTGCGCTCGTCACGCCCGGCGGGGCACTGGACGCCGAGACGCGGGAGCGCGGCCAGACGTACTACCTGCCGGACGAATCGGTACCGCTGCACCCCAGGGTGCTCTCGGAAGGCTCGGCGAGCCTGTTGCCGAACGAAACTCGGGCGGCCGCGTTGTGGCGCATCGAGCTGGACTCGAACGGAGAGGCGGTCGCGTGGACCGTCTCCCGAGCCCTCGTGAAGTCGGTCGCACGACTCGACTACGCCGGTGTGCAGGCGGATTTCGACGCGGGCACACCACACCCGTCGATCGCGGCGCTGGCGGAATTCGGGGCGCTGCGCGCTCAGGCGGCAGTGTTGCGCGGGTCGATCGACATCACGTTGCCCGAACAGGAAGTCGTGCCCGACGGCGACTCCTGGCGTATCGAACTGCAGGGCCGAACCGACGTCGACGCATGGAACGCCGAGGTGTCGCTGCTGACCGGGATGTGCGCGGCATGCATCATGCTCGACGCGCGGGTCGGGTTGTTGCGGACGCTCCCGCCTGCGTCGGAGGACGCGCTGGCCACCCTGCGGACCACCGCGGACACGCTCGGAATCGAGTGGCCTGCGGGTGCGTCGGCAGGCGCAGTTCTCGCGGGTCTGCCGCGTGACGCACCGGAGACCTTGGCAATGATGACCGAGGCGACCGGTCTGCTGCGGGGCGCGGACTACGCCGCCTTCGACGGGGAGTTGCCGCCCGTGACCGAGCACGCGGGAATCGGTGCACCGTACGCGCACGTCACCGCGCCACTCCGGAGACTGTCGGATCGGTACGCCACCGAGGTCTGTCTCGCCGTCGTCGGCGACACGGAGATTCCGGTGTGGGCACGCACCGCGTTGCCGGACCTGCCGGCCGTGATGCGTTCGTCGGATTCGACCGCGTCGAAGGTCGACCGCGCCTGCATCGACCTGACCGAGGCGACGGTGCTGGCCGGACGCGTCGGCGAGGAGTTCGGGGCGCTCGTGCTGCGGGGTGCGGAAGGCAAACGCGATGCCGAGGTGTTCCTCGACGATCCCATCGTCATCGGAAAGTGCACCGGTGAGCCACCGGAGGGGGAGAAGGTGACGGTACGGCTCACCGTCGCCGACACCGACTCCCGCCGTATCCAGTTCGGCTACGAATCACCGTAACGAGGCGAACCTGTCCGTGGCCTGCACGAGGTGGTGGACGATGCCGGGCTCGCTCGCCGAGTGCCCGGCGTCGTCGACGACGATCAGTTCGGCACCGGGCCACGCCTTGTGCAGGGCGTATGCGCTCGTCGCCGGACAGACCACGTCGTACCGGCCCTGAACGATGACGCCGGGGATGCCGTCGAGCAGATGCGCGTCGTCCAACAGCTGGTTCTCCCGCAGGAATCCGCCGTTGACGAAGTAGTGGTTCTCGATGCCGGCGAACGCCGAGGCGAACCGTGGGTCCTCGTTCTCGGCGATCTGCTCCGGCCGAGGCAACAGGTAGCTCGTCGCAGCCTCCCAGGACGACCACGCGACCGCCGCGGCCGTCGCGACGTCACGATCGTCCGACGTCAGAAGGCGGTGGTAGACCTCGACCAGATCGCCGGCGCGCTCGGCCTCGGGAACCGGGGCGAGAAACCTCTCCCACTGCTCCGGGAAGAGGTGGCCTGCGCCGCCGTTGTAGTACCAGTCGATCTCACTGCGCCGCAGCAGGAAGATGCCTCGGAGAATCAGTCCGACGACGCGGTTGCGGTGGCTCTGCGCGTATGCGAGCGACAGCGTCGAACCCCACGAACCACCGAACACGAGCCACCGCTCGACACCGAGATGCGTGCGCAGCGTTTCGATGTCGGCGATCAGGCGGTCGGTCGTGTTGACCGAGAGGTCCGCGCCGTCGGCGATGTGCGGCGTCGACTGTCCGCATCCTCGCTGATCGAACAGCACGATCCGGTACACCGCCGGGTCGAAGTATCGACGCTGGGCCGGACCGGTGCCGCCGCCGGGGCCACCGTGGACGAAGACCACCGGGGCGCCCGACGGGTTACCGCTGGTTTCCCAGTAGATGCGTTGACCGTCGCCGACGTCGAGGTGGCCTGCGTCGTACGGTTCGATGGGCGGATACAGCTCGGTGGCGTACGTCTGCGTCACCGGTCAGAACCCGACCAGACCCGACGCGAGGTCGGGGATGTCGAGGGAGCGCATGGCTTCGTCGCGCACCTCGGGGCAATTGGCGATGGTGACGGTGTCGACGATCGAACGGTCCTGGATCACCTGAACGTTGATCGCGCCGCTCTGCGCCGCCCACGTCTGCACGACGATGTTCAATCCGCCGCGCCCCAGCGTCGGACCCTGGATGCGCCACTCCTGCAGTTGCTGTTCGAGGTCGGTGCACAACTGCTGGGCCTGCTGATCGGTGACGGCGGGACCGGTCGCGGCGGGGGTCGTCGTCGGCGCTGCCGAGGTGGTGGTGGTCGTCAGGGACGAGGACGAGCCCGTCGACGTCGAATCGGTGCTGCATGCGGTAGCCGCTGCAACGACGGCAGCCGCCCCCACGAGGGAGACGGCTGCCGATGCGAGCGTGTCACGTGTCGGTCGTGAGTTCATGGCACAGAGTGTGCCATCTCCGGCGCGGACGCCGGATCTTCTCAGTAGCTGTGTTCGGGACCGGGGAAGACACCACTGCGCACCTCGGCCAGGTACGTCGCAGCGGCTGTGCGGAGTTCGTCACCGACGTGGCCGAACTTCTTCACGAACTTGGCCGTCTTGCCGCTGGTGTAGCCGGCCATGTCCTGCCACACGAGAACCTGCGCGTCGGTCTCGTTGCCCGCGCCGATTCCGACCGTCGGGATCGACAACTTGCGGGTCACCTGACCGGCGAGGTCGGCGGGCACCATCTCCATGACGACCGAGAACGCGCCTGCCTCCTGGACCGCGATGGCGTCGGCGACGAGCTGATCGGCACCGTCACCGCGACCCTGGATGCGGAAGCCACCGAGCCCGTTGACGCTCTGCGGCGTGAAGCCGATGTGCGCCATGACCGGAATTCCTGCCGCGGAGATGGCTGCGATCTGATCGGCGACGCGTTCGCCACCCTCGAGCTTGACGGCGTGCGCGAGGCCTTCCTTGAGGAAACGCGTCGCGGTCTCGAGCGCCTGCTGCGGCGACGCCTCGTACGTTCCGAACGGGAGGTCGGCGACCACCAGTGCGTTGGGTGCTCCCCGGACGACGCCGCGGACGAGGGGCAGCAGTTCGTCGACGGTGACGGGGACCGTCGTGTCGTAGCCGTAGACGACGTTGGCCGCCGAGTCCCCGACGAGCAGCACGGGGATACCGGCTTCTTCGAAGATGCGGGCGCTCGAATAGTCGTAGGCGGTGAGCATGGCCCACCGCTCGCCCTCGGCCTTCATCTGCAGAAGGTGATGAGTGCGGGTCTTGCGAGTCAATCCGGATACCGAGGCGTCGGTCGCGCCATAGACGGAGTTGTCGGACATCTTTGTCCCTTTCGGTTCCTCGAGGCCCGCCTGCGGGTCCCCGGGATGGGGTTGATGACGTCCTTCAGTCTGCCACCGACCGACGGCGAGCCCGAGAGGTCCTGTCAGTGCAATACATCACATTCGGTCGTCGTGCGAACGGAACGCGTTCGTGACGGGCATCCGCCGATCGCGCCCGAACGCGCGCGAGGTGACCTTGGTGCCGATCGGATACTGCCTGCGCTTGTACTCGGCCGCGTCGACCCTCTGCAGGATGTCGGCGACGGTGTCTCGGTCGTACCCGGCAGCGACGATGTCGTGCAGGCCCTGATCGCAATCGACGTAGCGGTACAGAATTGCGTCGAGCTCGTCGTAGTCGGGCAGTGAATCGGTGTCGAGCTGGCCGGGACGCAGCTCTGCCGACGGTGGCTTGTCGATGCTCGACTCGGGAACGGGCGGAACCTCGCCGCGCTCGGTCGCCGCTTTGTTTCGCCACCGCGCGAGGTCGCGGACGAGCGATTTCGGAACGTCCTTGATGGGTGCGTATCCGCCGACGGCGTCGCCGTAGATCGTCGAATAGCCGACGGCCAATTCGGATTTGTTGCCCGTCGCCAAAACCAGATGGCCCGCCTCGTTCGATACGGCCAGCAACGTCATTCCGCGGCAGCGGGCTTGAATGTTCTCCTCGGCGAGACCGTGGAGTCCCAGGGTGCGCACGAATACTTCCACCATCGGCTCCACCGATTGGGTGCGAAAGTGAAGGCCGGTGCGACGTGCGAGTTCGGCTGCGTCACTGCGTGAATGGTCCGACGAGTACCGCGAGGGCATCGATATGCCGTGAACGGCGTCGCTCCCCAGCGAGTCGACGGCGATCGCGGCGACGACGGCCGAGTCGATTCCACCCGACAGGCCCACCACGACGGATCGGAAACCGTTCTTGTGCACGTAGTCTCGCAGCCCGGTGACCAGTGCTGCCCACACTTGTTCCTCGTCGGGCTTCGAATCGGCGACGATCTCGTCTCGTCGATCCCATCCGCGAACGACGATGTCCGACACGGTGTTTCGTTCGACGGTCCAGCCGGGCACGTCGTCGCGATCGGGTCGCGGGTGGTCGGGTAGATCGACGTCGACGCAGAGCAGGTCCTCGGAGAACTGTCGAGCACGACCGAGCAGGCGCCCGTCGCGCGCGACGACCAGGCTGCCGCCGTCGAACACGAGCTCGTCCTGCCCCCCGACCAGATTGACGTACGCCACAACCGCGCCCGCTTCGGCAGCTCGTCGTTCGACGACCGACCGGCGGATGTGGTCCTTGCCGCGCTCGAACGGGCTCGCGTTCAGGCAGAGAAGGACGTCGACACCTGCCGCCGAGTACGCGGGAACCGGGCCACCGGGCTGCCAGATGTCCTCGCAGATCACGACGCCGACGCGGTGATCGCCGATGCTCGTGATGCTCAGTCGCGATCCGGGTGCGAAGTACCTGGCCTCGTCGAACACGCGGTACGTCGGCAGGGTGACCTTGTCGTAGTGCGAGAGGACTTCGCCCCGGAACAGCACGGCCGCACTGTTGCGGGCGCCCGCAAGGTCGCGGTCCAGATATCCGACGACGGTGACGATGTCTCCGCAGCCTGCACGGTCCAGGGCGTCGGCGAGCCGTCGCGCGGCATCTCTACCTGTGTCGGCGAAGGCCGGAGTCAGCGCGAGGTCTTCGACGGGATAGCCCGTCAGCGCCATCTCGGGGAACAGGACGATCTGCGCGCCTTCTTCGACGGCACGCCTCGCCCACGACACGATCAGCGCGGCATTGCCGTCCAGGTCGCCCACCGTCGGATTGATCTGAGCAAGAGCGATTCGCAGTGCCTGCACGGGTCGGATCTTAAAGGCGTCCTCGGCACTTCGCTCGGTGTGCTCTGGCAACATCATGTCGATGAAGTCGTCGACAGCGGGTGTCGCAGCGTTCGTCGCGGTCGCAGTGCTCTGCGTGCAGGGATGCGCGCAACCCGAGTCCACCGTGGGGGCTCCGGAGGCAGAGCCGGCGGAGGCATGGGCGCCCGGTGCGGGCGTGATTCCTCCGGGGCTGGAGCAGTTCTACACCCAGACCCTGGGCTGGGAATCGTGCGACAGCTACGACACCGACGAATCGCTGGTCGGCACCGATCTCGAATGCGCGAAGGTGACCGTGCCATTGGACTACGCGGACCCGGCAGGCGCCACCGCCGAGGTCGCGATCTCGCGCGCACGTGCGACCGGAGACAAGATCGGTTCGATTCTGTTCAACCCGGGCGGACCGGGAGCCTCCGGGCTGTATCTGGCGACGCAGGCCGAGGGCTCGGCCGTCTCGGAACGGTTCGACCGCATCGGATTCGACCCGCGCGGGATCGGCGCGTCGACCCCGGCGGTCAGGTGTCTGACGACCGAGGAGACCGACGAGCAACGCAGCGAGAACGACGTCGACATGTCGCCCGAAGGCATCGCCGAGACCGAGGACGATCACCGCGACTACGCGGCCAAATGCGCGGAGCGGACCGGAGCCGACGTTCTCGAACACGTCGGCACGCAGGAGGTCGTCCGAGACATGGACGTCATCCGTTCGGTTCTCGGGGACGACAAGCTCACCTACGTCGGATTCTCCTACGGCACGCGGATCGGCAGCACGTACGCCGAGACGTTCCCCACCAACGTCCGCGCGATGGTTCTCGACGGCGCGCTCGATCCCGAACAGAGCCCCGTCGACGAGGCGGTCGAGCAGGGTGCTGCCTTCCAGAAGGCGTTCGACGGATTCGCGGCGAGTTGCGCAGAAGCGTCGAACTGCGCGCTCGGCTCCGACCCGATGGAGGCGAACCGGACGTTCCGCGAACTCGTCGACCCATTGCTGGCCACGCCTGCCGAGACGACCGATCCGCGCGGCCTCGGCTACGACGACGCGTTGACCGGGGTTCAGCAGGCTCTGTACTCGGAGAGTCTCTGGCGGGTGTTGCGCGTCGGGTTGGCAGAGCTGCAGGAGGGCAGGGGAGACACCCTGCTCAGGCTCGCGGACACCTATTCCGGTCGTCTCGAGGACGGGTCCTACTCGAACCTCGACGACGCCTTCAATGCGATCCGCTGTGTCGACGACCCTCCGGTCACCGACCGGGCCGAGGCGAGCGAGGCCGACAGGCGATACCGCGAGGCAGCGCCGTTCCTCGACGACGGTCGCGGTACCGGTCAGGCTCCGCTGGATCTGTGCGCGTTCTGGCCCGTGAAGAACACGAGTACTCCGCACACCGTCTCCGCGCCCGGTGTTCCGAAGCTGGTCGTGGTGTCGACGACCTTCGATCCCGCGACGCCGTATCAGGCGGGTGTCGAGCTCGCCGCACAGCTCGGCGCCGACCTCGTGACGTACCAGGGGACGCAGCACACCGTGGCGTTCTCCGGCGTGTCGTGCATCGACGATCCGCTGATCGATTACCTCGTCGACCTCGTCCCGCCAGGTAACGATTTGGTGTGCTGATTTTTCTCACCCGCACGTCCGAGCTGGTGAGAGTGGCCGGACGTGAGACCGAATTCACGATGTAACACAGATTTAACGCGGTTTGCTTACTCTCGCGGACATGGATCGCCAAAAGGAATTCGTGCTCCGGACTCTGGAGGAGCGCGACATCCGCTTCGTCCGCCTGTGGTTCACCGATGTCCTGGGGTACCTCAAATCGGTCGCGATCGCACCGGCGGAACTCGAAGGCGCATTCGACGAAGGCATCGGCTTCGACGGCAGCGCGATCGAGGGATTCGCACGCGTGTCCGAGGCCGACACCGTCGCGAAGCCCGATCCGTCGACGTTCCAGATCCTGCCCTGGTCCACGAGCAAGGGGCATCAGCACTCCGCGCGCATGTTCTGCGACATCGCCATGCCCGACGGCTCGCCGTCCTGGGCCGACTCGCGCCACGTGCTGCGTCGTCAGCTCAGCAAAGCCGCAGACCTCGGCTTCAGCTGCTACGTCCACCCCGAGATCGAGTTCTTCCTCCTCAAGGACAGCCCCGAGGACGGCACCCCGCCCACCCCCGCGGACAACGGCGGCTACTTCGACCAGGCGGTCCACGATTCGGCGCCGAATTTCCGTCGGCACGCGATCGACGCACTCGAATCGATGGGAATCTCCGTCGAGTTCAGTCACCACGAAACCGCTCCCGGCCAGCAGGAGATCGACCTGCGCTATGCCGACGCGCTCTCCATGGCGGACAACATCATGACGTTCCGCTACGTCGTCAAAGAGGTGGCGATCGAGGAGGGCGTCCGCGCGACGTTCATGCCGAAGCCGTTCAGCGATCATGCAGGCTCGGCGATGCACACCCACATGAGCCTGTTCGAAGGTGACACCAACGCCTTCCACAACCCCGACGATCCGATGCAGCTGTCGGAGACCGGCAAGTCGTTCATCGCCGGAATTCTCGAGCACGCCAACGAGATCAGTGCGGTGACGAACCAGTGGGTCAACTCGTACAAGCGACTCGTGCGCGGCGGCGAGGCGCCGACGGCCGCGTCGTGGGGTCCGTCCAACCGATCGGCTCTGATCCGCGTCCCGATGTACACCCCGAACAAGGCGTCGTCGCGACGCGTCGAGATCCGTAGCCCTGACTCGGCGTGCAACCCGTACCTGGCGTTCGCGGTTCTTCTCGCGGCCGGCCTGCGCGGCATCGAGAAGGGTTACACCCTGCCTCCCGAGGCGGAAGAAGACGTCTGGGCGTTGACGTCGGCCGAGCGTCGAGCCATGGGCTACAAGGAACTTCCCGGAAGCCTGGATCAGGCTCTGAACGCGATGGAGAGCTCGGAACTCGTCGCGGAGGCTCTCGGCGAGCACGTCTTCGACTTCTTCCTCCGCAACAAGCGTCGGGAGTGGGAGGAGTACCGCAGCCACGTCACGCCGTACGAGTTGAAGGCCTACCTCGGTCTTTAACTCCCCGGTGTCGGGATGCACTAGGTTCTAGTGGTCGGAGAACGTCGAGTATCCCTGCGGTGAGGTGAATCTGTGTCACGCCAGAGTCGAGGTGTTCGCTGATGGTGCGTCCGCCCACATCGCGTTCGGTCGTCCCGGGAGCCGGGCGTCTCGGATTGGTGGAGTCCAGTGCCCCTGCGGATCTGACCAGGCTCGGCTGGGTCGACGAGGGCAGCCTGGAACTGTTGTGGTCGCTCTCGCGGGCCGCGAATGCCGATCTGGCTCTTCGCACGGTCGTTCGCCTGTCCGACTCGCTCGGTGACGGGTTCGCCGAGGTCGATGCTGCGTTGCGCGCGGACAAGGGCTTTCGAGGACGCCTGTTCGGGCTGACGGGCGCCTCGAGCGCCCTCGCGGACCACTTGGTGTCCGACCCCGCTGCGTGGCGTCTGCTGCTCACCCCCGAAGGATCCTCGTCCGGCCGGAATGCGGGTGTCGCGCTCCCGAGCAAGGAACAGCTGACGAAGCAACTGCTCGACGCCGTCGAGGCCGTTCCGGAGACGGGCGACAACGCCGCGCCCGACCTGTACCGCGCGGGCATCGTCGGACCCGACGCCGTTCTCGCGCTGCGTAAGACGTACCGCGATCAGGTGATGGTGCTGGCCGCCGCCGACCTGGCGGCGACCGTCGAGAACGAGCCGGTACTGCCGTACCAGTTGGTGGGAACGCAGCTTTCCGACATGGCCGACGCGGCCCTGACCGCCGCGCTCGCCGTGGCCGTCGCGACCGTGTGTCCCGATTCGCCGTGCCCGACCCGCCTCGCTGTCGTCGCGATGGGCAAATGCGGTGCGCGCGAACTGAATTACGTGTCCGACGTCGACGTCGTGTTCGTCGCCGAGCCCGCCGACGCTGTCGCGAGTCGCATCGCGGGCGAGATGATGCGGATCGGCTCGTCGGCGTTCTTCGAGGTCGACGCGGCCCTGCGTCCCGAGGGCAAGCGCGGCGAACTCGTCCGCACACTCGACTCGCACATCGCCTACTACAAGCGCTGGGCCAAGACCTGGGAATTCCAGGCACTGCTCAAAGCGCGTCCGATGACGGGCGATCTGGAACTCGGCCACGCATACGTCGCCGCGCTGAATCCGATGGTGTGGCTGGCGTCGCAGCGCGAGGACTTCGTCCCCGAGGTCCGTGCGATGCGCAGACGCGTCGAGGAAATGGTGCCGCCCGAACTCCGCGAACGGGAGATCAAGCTGGGCCGCGGCAGCCTGCGCGACGTCGAATTCGCCGTCCAGCTCCTGCAACTCGTGCACGGGCGCACCGACGAATCGCTTCGCGTCCTCGGCACGACCGACGCGTTGGCGGCGCTCACCGACGGCGGCTACGTCGGACGTGACGACGCGGCGAATCTGACGGCGTCGTACGAATTCCTGCGTCTGATCGAGCACCGACTCCAGTTGCAGCGTATGAAGCGCACGCATACTCTGCCGCCGCCGGACGACGAAGAAGCTCTGCGCTGGCTCGCGCGGGCCGCGCACATGCGTCCCGACGGCAGCCGCGACGCGCTCGGTGTGCTGAACGCGGAGATCAAGCGCAACGCGCAGCGCATCAGGCGCCTGCACGCGAAACTGTTCTATCGGCCCCTCCTCGACTCGGTGGTGCGGTTCGACGACGACACCGTCCGGCTCACCCCTGACGCCGCGATCCGGCAGCTCGCGGCGCTGGGGTACGCGGCGCCGGAGAACGCACTCGGCCACCTGCGTGCATTGGTGAGCACCGGTGCACGACGCGGTCAGATCCAGGCCGTCCTGCTGCCGACGCTGCTCGAATGGCTCGCGGACACACCGGATCCCGACGCCGGTCTGCTGAACTATCGACGGCTCTGCGAAGCCACGACCGAACACACCTGGTTCCTGCGCATGCTGCGCGACGAGGGTGCGGTCGCGCAGCGGCTGATGATCGTGTTGGGGTCGTCGGCGTACGTGCCGGACCTGCTGATCAAGGCGCCCGAGGTCGTTCGCCTCTTCGCCGACGGGCCGAACGGGCCGAAGCTGCTCGACGCGGAGCCGGAGGAGACGTATCGCGCGATCCTGTCGTCGTCCGGTCGATACGAGGACCCGGCGCGGGCGATCAACGCGGCCCGCGCGCTCCGACGTCACGAACTCGCACGCGTCGCGTCGGCGGACATCCTGGGGATGCTGGACGTACCGCAGGTCTGCCGTGCGCTGTCGTCGGTGTGGGCTGCCGTCATCAACGCCGCGCTAGCGGCGGCGATCCGAGCCAGCGAAGCCGAACGCGGCGAGCCTGCGCCCGCTCGTCTCGCCGTCATCGGTATGGGACGGCTCGGCGGGGGTGAACTCGGATACGGCAGCGACGCCGACGTGCTCTTCGTCTGCGACCCCGTCGAGGGCGTCGAGGACAGCGTTGCGGTCAAGTGGGCCAACGGGATTGCCGATCGGATTCGCAAGCTCCTCGGTGCGCCGAGCACCGATCCGCCGCTCGAGGTCGACACTGGTCTGCGTCCCGAAGGTCGGAACGGACCCGTCGTGCGCACGCTCACCTCGTACGAGGCCTACTACGCGCAGTGGGCACAGGCCTGGGAGGTCCAGGCATTGCTGCGCGCTCACCAGGTCGCCGGCGATCAGGATCTCGGCATCAAGTTCCTGCTGATGGTCGACAAGATTCGCTACCCCGAGGGCGGCGTCTCCAACGAGGCGGTGCGCGAGATCAGACGCATCAAGGCGCGCGTCGACTCCGAGCGGCTGCCGAAGGGTGCCGACCCGGCCACGCACACCAAGCTCGGCCGCGGCGGACTCGCCGACATCGAGTGGACGGTTCAGTTGATCCAGCTTCGCCACGCGCACAACGTTCCCGCACTGCACAACACGTCGACCCTGCAGAGTCTCGACGCCATCGGCGCCGCGGAACTGCTCAGCGAAAACGACGTCGAATTGCTGCGCGAGGCATGGATTCTCGCGACGAAGGCGCGCAACGCGCTCGTTCTCGTCCGAGGCAAGCCGACTGATCAATTGCCGGCCCCCGGCCACGTCCTGTCCGCGGTCGCCAAGGTCGCCGGGTGGCCGAACGGCGACGCGGGAGAGTTCCTCGACAACTACCTGCGCGTGACGCGTCGGGCGAAGGCCGTCGTGGAGAGGGCGTTCGGCGGCTGATCTTCGCCCGATCGCATCAGCCGGTCGTGACGAAGCCCTCCGACACGAGCCAGTCTCGCGCGACGTCGGCGGGCTCCAACCCTTCGACGTCGACCTGTCGGTTGAGTTCGGTCATGACCTGATCGGTGAGCTTCTCGGAGATCGGCGCCATGACGTCGAGCACCTCGGGGTATGCGTCGGCGAACGACTTCTTCATCACCAGTGACGGGTTGTACTTCGGGAAGAACGACCGATCGTCCTCCAGCAGAACGAGATCCAGGGCGATGATGCGCCCGTCCGTGGTGAAGACCTCGCCGAACTTGCACTGGTTGCCGTCGGCTGTCGCCTGGTAGATGATGCCCGTCTGCAAGATCTGGCGCGGCGCGGCGTCGGGGTTGAACTCGTACTTGGCTGCCATTCCCGGATAGCCGTCCTGGCGCACGTTGAATTCGGTTTCGACGCACGTGGTTGCCGCAGCAGGATCGGTACTGACGAGCCGCGCGTAGTCGGACAGGGTGCGGACGCCCGTCTGCTCGGCGGTCTGCCTGTTCATCGCGATCGCGTAGGTGTTGTTCATCGGGGCCGGATCGGCCCAGACCATGTCGTTCGCGGCGAGGTCGGCGTCTCGCGTGGCCTCGTACTGTTGCTGCGAGTCGGGGAGCGGAGTCTCGTTGCCCAGATAGTTGATCCACCCCGTGCCGGTGTACTCGTACGTCAGGTCGATCTGCCCGTCGAGTTGTGCGTCGCGGGTGCTGTTGGATCCCTGGATGTTCGTCAGGTCCCGCACGTCGGCACCGGCGGCCGTCAACGCGAACTCGATGACGTAGCCGAGCGTGATCTGCTCGGTGAAATCCTTCGACCCCACGGTGATCTTGACCCCGTCGAGTTCCGGAATGGGTTCGATACTGCCCGGTCCGACCGGGAGCGGCACGGCACCGCCCGATTCGAGACCGCAGCCGGCCACCAGCAGCCCCGACGCTGCGACGGCCAAGATCGATTCGACCATCGATTTCATCGCAGTCCCTTCGGTCCGAGGAACTGTTCCGCGAGCGCGCCGAGCCAGTCGATGAACAGTGCGAGCGACACCGCGAGCACGGCGCCGACGACGAGAGTGACGTTGTCACGCAACTTGTATCCGGTGTCGATCAGAATTCCGAGCCCGCCTGCGCTGACCAGGAAGCACAGCGTCGCCGTGCCGACTGCCAACACGAGCGACGTGCGCAGACCCGCAAGGATGTACGGAACGGCCAACGGGAACTCGACCTTGCGCAGAACTGTCATCGCCGACATTCCTTGTCCGCGACCGGCGTCGATCAGCGTCCGGTCGACTTCCTGATAGCCGAGGATGGTGTTCCGTAGCACCGGCAGCAGCGAGTAGAAAGCGATGGGCAGCACGCCTATCCAGAACCCGGTCTGGCGGGTGGCCAGATAGAACAGCACCAACAGGCCGATCGCGGGTGCAGCGGCCCCGATGTTCGCGATGCCCACGAAAAACGGTGCGAGACGGGTGTATCCGGGTCGCGTGAGCAGCGTGCCGAGCGGAACCGCAACGAGGACGACAATGATCACGACGGCCGCGGTGATCAGAATGTGCTGCCACGCGAGCGTCACGATGTTCGAAATGCTGATACTGCCTTGCTGGGTTGCGGTCAGGTCGCGGCTGAAGGCCCAGATCAACACGCCCGCAACCAGAATCACCACGAGTACCGGCTGGACCAGCAATCGCATCCGCTCTGCGCGGCGCGCCGCACCTCGCTCGGATGCTCCCTCGTCCGGCGGTGCCTCCATCTCCGGCGCCTCCGGCGTTCTCGACGCCTCCGATGTGGTCATGCAGGCGCTCCCGCCGCGGCCACGTCGTCGTTGTCGTCGTGATCGTGCTCGTGTTCTTCTCGCATCTTCTGCAGGTGTCCGACGAGCGTGTCGATCGAGATGAGTCCGACGTACTCGCCGCGGTGCCCGGTGACGACCGTCGACGCCGTGCTTTCCGCGAGCAGAGCTTCGAGCGCATCCTGCAGTGTCGACTGGACCGACACCAACTCACCGATCGGAGTGCCGACGCCGCGCAGCGACGACGCCGTCTGTAGGTGGGCGGGGGAGGCCCACCGAAGCGGCCTGCTTCGGTCGTCGAGGATCAGACCCCACTGCCACTTGCGTGAGCTGATCTTCCGTCGGAACTCGTCGACCGGGTCGCTTTCCTTGGCGGTCGGGCACTGCAGCAGCCGGACGTCTCGAATCCGCGTGAGCGTCAACTGCTTCAGCGACGCGTCGGCCCCGACGAAGCCGGCGACGGTGTCGTCCGCCGGGTTCGCGAGAATCGCTTCCGGGGTGTCGTACTGCAGGATCGTGGACTGGTTGCCGAGAACCGCGATGCGGTCACCGAGCTTCACGGCCTCGTTGAAGTCGTGCGTCACGAACACGATCGTCTTGCCCAGCTCGGACTGCAGACGCATCAGCTCGTCCTGCAGCAGGCCACGGGTGATCGGATCGACGGCGCCGAACGGCTCGTCCATCAGCAGCACCGACGGGTCGGCGGCGAGAGCACGTGCGACACCCACACGCTGCTGCTGACCGCCGGACAACTGACGTGGATAGCGGTCGCGGTACGTGTCCGGATCGAGGCCGACGAGGTCGAGCATCTCGTCGATACGTGCCGCGATGCGCTTCTTGCCCCACCCGATGAGGCCGGGCACGGTACCGACGTTCTTCGAGATGGTCATGTGCGGGAACAGCCCTGCCTGCTGGATCGAGTACCCGATTCCGCGTCGCAGCTCGTCCGGGTCGATCGACAGAGCGTCCTTGCCGTCGATCGTGATCTTGCCGGACGTCGGCTCGATGAGCCGGTTGATCATCCGCATCGTGGTCGTCTTGCCACACCCGGACGGACCGACGAACACCACGATCTCGCCGGCGGGAACCGTCATCGAGACGTTGTCGACGGCCGCGGCCTTCTGGCCTGGATACCGCTTGGTGACGGAGTCGAGCACGATGTCCACTCCGGAGACGTGCGGCCTGGTTGTTTCAGTCACGGAGACCCCTCGATGTTGTGAGACGGCCGACGAGCACGAGAATGCCGTCGACGACGAGCGCGAGAACGACGATCAACACGGTCCCGGCGAGAGCTTGTGGGACGGCGTTGGGGCTGCCGACGCGAGACAGACCCGAGAAGATGAGGTTGCCGAGACCGGGACCCTTCGCGTACGCCGCGATTGCGAGAATGCCGAAGATCATCTGCGTACTGACGCGCATTCCGGCGAGAATCGACGGCCACGCCAGCGGCATCTCGATGCGGGTCAGGATTTTCGTGCGGTTCAACCCCACGCCCTTGGCGGCGTCGGTGACCGCGGGATCGACCGACGCGAGGCCGATGATCGTGTTGCGGATGATCGGCAGCAGCGCGTACAGGACAAGGGCGGTGATCGTCGGAGCCACACCGAGTCCGAGAATCGGAATCAGCAGTCCGAGAAGCGCGAACGACGGGATCGTCAGAATCGTGCTCGCGAGCGCGGTCGCGATGGCCGACCCGGCGGGGGAGCGATAGACCAGAATTCCGACGACGACCGCGACGATGGTCGCTATCACGATGGACTGCACGACAGCGGACACGTGCAGATAGGAATCGGTGAGCAACTGTTGTCGTCTGTCCGAGACGAAGGTCCAGAGAGCGTCCATCCGAGGTTATCCACCCTCTTCGCGAGTATGCGGTCTCGTTCGGCGGTTCCGAACGAGCGGCACGTACGAGAGTGGCTTACTTTGCACGCGGTTAAACCCGTTTTCGCCAAGTCGTTACCCAAGTGCACGAAAAAAGCCACCCGCACCGCCGGAATTCGGCGATGCGGGTGGCAGGGTGACGCGGTGACGACGCGTGATTACACGTCGTAGTACAGCTGGAACTCGTAGGGGTGCGGGCGCAGGTTGACCGGAGCGATCTCCTGTTCGCGCTTGAGCGAGATCCAGGTCTCGATCAGGTCGGTCGTGAAGACGCCACCCTCGGTGAGGTACTCGTGGTCGGCTTCCAGGCGGTCGATGACGGCGGACAGCGACGTCGGTGCCTGAGGAATGTTCTTGGCCTCCTCGGGCGGGAGCTCGTAGAGGTCCTTGTCGACGGGGGCCAGCGGCTCGATCTTGTTCTTGATTCCGTCCAGGCCTGCCATCATCTGAGCCGCGAAGTTCAGGTACGGGTTGCCCGAGCTGTCCGGTGCGCGGAACTCGAGGCGCTTGGCCTTCGGGTTGTTGCCCGTGATCGGGATACGCACGGCAGCGGAACGGTTGCGCTGGCTGTAGACGAGGTTGATGGGAGCCTCGTAGCCGGGCACCAGGCGGTGGTAGGAGTTGATCGTCGGGTTGGTGAACGCCAACAGCGACGGAGCGTGGTGCAGGATGCCGCCGATGTAGTGGCGGGCGAGATCCGACAGTCCGGCATATCCGGCCTCGTCGTGGAACAGCGGCTTGCCGTCCTTCCACAGCGACTGGTGGACGTGCATGCCCGAACCGTTGTCACCGAAGAGCGGCTTCGGCATGAAGGTGGCCGACTTGCCGTACTTCCACGCGGTGTTCTTGACGATGTACTTGAACAGCTGCAGGTCGTCCGCGGCAGCGAGCAGGGTGTTGAACTTGTAGTTGATCTCGGCCTGTCCGCCGGTGCCGACCTCGTGGTGTCCACGCTCGAGCTCGAAGCCTGCGTTCTGCAGGTTCGTGGAGATCTCGTCGCGCAGGTCGACGTAGTGGTCGTACGGCGCGACCGGGAAGTATCCACCCTTCGGGCGAACCTTGTAGCCCAGGTTGGGGCTGCCGTCTGCGTTGACCTCGACACCGGTGTTCCACGAGCCGGAGATCGAGTCGACCTCGTAGAACGCACCGTTCATGGCGGAGTCGTAGCGCACCGAGTCGAAGATGTAGAACTCGGCCTCGGCGCCGAAGAACGCGGTGTCGGCGATGCCGGTGGAGACCAGGTACTCCTCGGCCTTGCGCGCGACGTTGCGGGGGTCGCGGCTGTAGGACTCACGCGTGAACGGGTCGTGCACGAAGAAGTCGATGTTCAGCGTCTTCGCGGCGCGGAAGGGGTCGACCTGAGCCGTCCGGACGTCGGGGAGGAGCATCATGTCCGACTCGTGGATGGACTGGAAGCCCCGCACGGACGAACCGTCGAACGCCAGACCGTCTTCGAAGACATCCTTGTTGAACGCCGACGCCGGGATGGAGAAGTGCTGCTGGGTGCCGGGAAGATCCGTGAAACGGATGTCCACGTACTCGACGTTTTCGTCGGCGATGAACTTGATGACCTCTTCGGCCGTGGTGAACGCCACCTGTTACTCCTTTGTCGTTTCCGTCGAGCAGCACGTTATGGACTTCGTGTTGCCCGCCAGTCAAGGCTGTGTTTCGCCCGTGTTACACGTCGCGTTCTGTACGTCACGCTTCGCGGAAGCGTCGAAAGCGGTCTCCGTGATCGGTGGGAGGGCGACGCTTCGCTTCACACCCTACGGTGACGCATTCTTCCGGCGTCGAGGTCGAAGCCTATCCTGGTAGCCATGGCACGCATGACAGGCTCCTGGTTGTCCGGTCCGAACGCGGCGATGGACGACGACGGCACCGAACAGAAGTTCCCCGGTGAACGGCTCGGACTACCGTCCGACGGTCCAGGGGCGGTGGCAGGGCTGGGTCGACGCATTCTCGCGCTGCTCGTCGACTGGCTCATGGCGATGGGAATCGGTGCGCTCGTGCTGAGTCTCACGGGCTGGCAGCAGTCGCTGTCCACCGTCACGTTGCTGGTGTGGTTCGTGGTCGGCGTGTCGGCCGTTGCCGTCTTCTCGTTCACGCCGGGGCAGTTGATCGTGGGAATTCAAGTGGCCCGTGTCGACGCTCGCGAACGGGTCGGATTCGTCCGCGCGTTGGTACGTACGTTCTTCATCGTCTTCGTCTTCCCGGCCGTGATCTCGGATCACGACGGACGCGGAATGCACGACCGGGCGACGGGCACCGCAATGCTGCGTGTGCGTTGATTCTGCTCGAGCTGGAATTTTCTCGGATCAGCGACGCTTGATGGTGCGCTGAACGCCCTTCATCTTCGCGCCTCCGGGGACGGGGCCCTTCGGCATCGCAGGCCCGCCCTTGGTGCCGAGTGCGGCGAGACGTGACTCGATGGTGTCCATGCGCTTGCTGTCGATGTTGTTGGGCAGCTTGGTGAGGTACTTCTGCAGGCCCGAGAGCGGAATCTGGTTCTCACCGTTGCCGACCACGATGTCGTAGATCGGGGTGTCGCCGACGAGGCGTGCCGTCTTCTTCTTCTCCTGTGCCAGAAGCGACTTGACTCGCTGTGGGGCGCCCTCGGCCACGAGGATCACGCCGGGCTTGCCGATGACGCGGTGGACGGCGTCGAGCTGCGTCGTGCCTGCGATCGCGTTGGTGACGCGCCAGGACCCGCGGAGGTTGTCGAGAGCCCACGCGGCCGCTCCGGCCTGACCGTCGGCCTTCGTGTACACCGACTTCTGGACGCGACGTCCGAAGATGATGAATGCGACCAGTACACCGATCAGAAGTCCGAACGGCAGCAGGAACCATTCGATCCCGAAGATCAGACCGATCAGGAACGCGACGACGGCGATGCCGACGATCGCTCCGATCATCAGCGGGAGAAGGAGTTTGTCTTCCTTCCGCTGCATCTGGAACGCCTGCCAGAGCTGACCGCGTCGTTCCTTCGATGCCTGCTTGCGTGCAGCCTTCGCTGCCGCTTTTGCTTCCTTGCTGGGCTTACCTGCTTTGCCCGCTTTACTGCCGTTCGCCATGCTTCACAGGATACGTCCCGCCGCGGCGACCACTGTCACCGCGGCGGTAAGAGATTCAGTGAGCGGCGAGACGCGCCATCAACGAGCTGGCTTCCTGCGACGCGTCGCCGCCCTCGGCGAGGTGGCTCATGCTCTCCGGCAACTCGCGGCCGTGGTGGGCCATCGCCTGCGCGTAGAGACGTCCGGCGCGGTACGACGAGCGGACCAACGGCCCTGCCATGACGCCGGCGAAGCCGATCTCGGTGGCGTATTCGGAGTGCTCGACGAACTCCTCGGGCTTGACCCAGCGCTCGACGGGGTGGTGCCGCGGCGAGGGACGCAGGTACTGCGTGATCGTCAGGATGTCGCAGCCGGCCTCGTGCAGATCGCGGATCGCTTCCTGCACTTCTTCCGGCGTCTCGCCCATGCCGAGGATCAGGTTGGACTTGGTGACCAGGCCGTCGTCGCGGGCGGCGGTGATGACGTCCATCGACCGCTGGTAGCGGAACGCGGGGCGGATGCGCTTGAAGATGCGGGGGACCGTCTCGACGTTGTGCGCGAGCACCTCCGGCCGCGAGGAGAAGACCTCGGCGAGCTGGTCGGGCTTGGCGTTGAAGTCGGGGATGAGAAGCTCGACACCGGTGCTGGGGTTGAGTTTCTTGATGTAGCGCACGGTTTCGGCGTACAGCCAGGCGCCGCCGTCTTCCAGGTCGTCGCGGGCGACGCCGGTGATGGTGGAATAGCGAAGGCCCATGGCCTGGACGCTCTCGGCGACACGGCGCGGCTCGTCGCGATCGAGGGCTTCGGGCTTGCCGGTATCGATCTGGCAGAAGTCGCAGCGGCGGGTGCACTGCTCGCCGCCGATGAGGAACGTCGCCTCGCGGTCTTCCCAGCATTCGTAGATGTTGGGGCAGCCGGCTTCTTCGCAGACGGTGTGCAGACCCTCTCGCTTGACCAGACCCTTGAGATCGGAGTACTCCGGTCCCATCTTGGCTCGGGTCTTGATCCAGTTGGGTTTGCGTTCGATCGGGGTCTCCGCGTTTCGGATCTCGAGGCGGAGCAGTTTGCGTCCTTCTGGAACCACAGTCACGGAATCGATGCTACGCGCCGAACTTCACCGTGGTGAATTGCGGGTTACCGGACGGTGAGGCCGGTTCCGGGTGGAGGACGGGGTGGTCGGAGACCACGAGCTCTCCGTCCAGAGCGGCGAGTACGGCAGCGGTGACGGCAGGTGTCACATCCGCGATGCTCACGTCCCGCCCGAGTTCGCTCGACAGCGACGTCACGCCGGCGTCGGCGATGCCGCACGGCACGATGGCGTCGAAGCCGGTCATCGTCGAATTGCAGTTCAACGAAAACCCGTGCAGCGTGACGCCGCGTTGCACGCGCACGCCGATCGCGGCGATCTTGCGTTCGGGGAGCCACACGCCGTCTCGCTGGGTCGAGGCGAGCCACACACCGGAGCGGCCGTCGACCCGGCCGCACGCGATGCCCAGATCGGTGCAGACGGTGATGAGCGCTTCTTCGATCCGACGCACGTAGTCGACGACGTCGATCGGCTGTGTGAGCTTGACGATCGGGTACCCGACGAGTTGTCCTGGGCCGTGCCAGGTGATCTTGCCGCCGCGGTCGACCTCGATGACCGGAGTGCCGTCCTGCGGGCGGTCCTCGGGCGACGTGCGTCGGCCCGCGGTGTACACGGACGGGTGTTCCAGCAGCAGAAGGGTGTCGCGGCCGTTGCCCTCGGCGCGCATGTCGGCGAGGGCGCGCTGACGATCCCATGCCTCGAGGTAGTCCGTGTGTCCGATCTCCTGGACGTCGATCGAGTCGGAACTTTCCCTCGCGGATCGTGTGCTCATACCGGCGAGATTACGCCCCCGTCATCGACCGACCGCGGCCCGCAGTGCTTCGCCGACGGTGTTGTGCCTGAACTCGAATCCGGTGTTCTCGAGAACCGACGGGATGGCCCGTGGCCCGGTGAGGATCGCCTCCTGGGCGAACTCGCCGATCCCGGCGCGCAGCACGAAGCCGGGAACGACCCAGGGAGCGGGCCGATGAACGGCTCGCGCCATCGCGCTGTTGAACTGCGCGTTGGTGACCGGCGCCGGGCCGACCATGTTGACCGGGCCGGACACGGCGTCGTTCTCGAGTCCGTGCACGATCGCGGCGATCTCGTCGTCGAGCGAGATCCACGGGAAGTACTGACGGCCGCTGCCGAGGCGGCCACCGAGCGCGAGCAGGTAGAGGGGACGAAGGCGATCCAGCATGCCGCCTCGCTGCGACAGCACGACGCCGCTGCGCAGCATGATGGTGCGCACTCCGGCCGAGGAGGCCGCCGACGTCGCGTTCTCCCAATCTCGGCAGACCTCGGCGAGGAATCCGGAACCGGCAGGAGCGGACTCGTCGACCACACGGTCGCCGGTGTCACCGTAGAAGTTGATGCCGCTCGCGTTGACGAACGTCGGAATCGAGTGAGAGGCACAGGCTTCGGCGAGAACCTCGGTCGGAGTGATCCTGCTGTCCCTGATCGCCTGCTTGTACGAGCCGGACCAGCGCTTGTCGCCGATGCCGACACCGCAGAAATCGACCACGGCATCCGCGTCGCGCAGTGCGCGGTCGTCGAGCGTGCCACGAGTGGGGTCCCACTGATATTCGTCGGGACCGGCAGGGGGTCGGCGGACCAGCCGGACGACCTCGTGGCCCTGTCCGCGCAACGACGCGACGAGGGCGGTACCGATCAGACCTGAAGAACCAGCAATGACTACACGCATGAATTCGATTGCCTCCTCGACGATGTCGGGGCACCACCCGCATGTGCGAATGATGCCCCGACTGTGTGTCTTTCCCCGTTGTCCCGAGGATGGCCGAGCGTATCCGTTACTTCAGCGTACAGATACTCACGGCAGCCGTCGTGTTACTGGATACCCAGATCGGCCTCGAACGAAGCGTCTTCGAGACGCTGCTTGATCGTGGTCAGGAAGCGGCCTGCGTCGGCACCGTCGACGAGACGGTGGTCGTACGTCAGCGGCAGGTAGACCATCGAGCGAACACCGATGGACTCGTTGCCCGCGTCGTCCTTCACCACGACCGGGCGCTTGACGATGGCGCCGGTTCCGAGCATGGCCGCCTGCGGCGGGACCAGGATCGGGGTGTCGAACAGGGCGCCCTGGCTACCGATGTTGGTGATGGTGAACGTGCCACCGGACAACTCGTCGGGCTTGAGGCCACCCGAGCGGGCGCGCGAGGCGATGTCGGCGATCGCACGAGCGAGTCCGGCCAGCGACAGGTCGCCGGCGTTGTGGATGACAGGAGACAGCAGACCCTGATCGGTGTCCACGGCGATACCGAGGTGGACCTCGGCGTGGTACGTGATCTCCTTCTTGTCCTCGTCGATGCTGGCGTTGACGTTCGGGTGCGCCTTGAGCGCCTCGACGACGGCCTTCGCGAAGAACGGAAGGTACGTCAGGTTGACGCCCTCGTTGTCCTTGAACGTCGCCTTGGCACGCGTACGCAGCGAAGCGATCTTCGTGACGTCGACCTCGTGCGTCTGCGTCAGCTGAGCGGACGTCTGCAGCGATTCGCGCGTCTTCTTCGCCGTGATCTGGCGAATACGGTTGATCTTCTGCGTGGTTCCGCGCAGGTGAGCCAGCTCCGGACGGACGCCCGCGGTAGCGGGAGCGGCGGCAGGAGCCGATGCGGCGGGAGCGGACGGTGCGGCAGCGGCCGGGGCTGCAGGTGCCTTCTTGGCCTCGGCGGCAGCGAGAACGTCCTGCTTGCGGATGCGGCCACCGACGCCGGTGCCCGTGACGGTGTTCAGATCGACACCGTTGTCGGCCGCGAGCTTGCGGACCAGCGGGGTGACGTACGGGGTCGCGCCCGATTCCTGCTTGGGAGCTTCCTGCTTCGGAGCGGCCTTGGGCGCTTCCTGCTTGGGTGCTTCCTGCTTGGGGGCCTCCGCCTTGGGAGCTTCTGCCTTGGGTGCTTCCTTGGCCGGCTCGGGTGCGGGAGCGGGCTTCTCGGGCTCCGGCGTCTTCTCGGGCTCCGGCGCCTTCACGGCGGGAGCGCCCGATCCGATCACGGCCAGCTGCTCGCCGATGGCGACGGTGTCGTCTTCCTGTGCGCTGATCTCGAGCAGTGTTCCGGCGACGGGAGACGGGATCTCGGTGTCGACCTTGTCGGTCGAGACCTCGAGCAGGGGCTCGTCGACGGCAACCTCGTCACCGACTGCCTTGAGCCAGCGGGTGACGGTTCCCTCGGTGACGGACTCGCCGAGCTCGGGCATCTTGACCGGGGTGCCGGATCCGCTCGACTGCGACGACGAGGACGCGGCTGCGGGAGCCTCTTCCTCGGCCTGGGGCTCGGGCTCGGCGGCGGGCGTCGGCTCCTCGGCCGCGGGCTGTGCAGCCTCGTCTTCCTCTGCCGGTGCTTCCTCGGCGGGTGCGGATTCCTCGCCTGCGTCACCGATCTGGGCGAGCTCGCCACCGATCTCGACGGTGTCGTCTTCCTGAGCCACGATCTTCGTCAGAACGCCAGCAACGGGGGACGGGATTTCGGTATCGACCTTGTCCGTCGATACTTCGAGCAACGGCTCGTCGACCTCGACGGTGTCGCCCTCCTGCTTGAGCCACCTCGTGACAGTTCCCTCGGTGACGCTCTCACCAAGAGCTGGCATCTGGACGGAGAAGGCCATGTCTGTTGACTCCTCGACAGTTGTATGCGGGTATTTCGATCCGACGACTTGTGGTCGCAGACCATTCTGCTGGCGTTGCGAAGGTCGCGGTTGTCACTTGCGATAATTCGCGGCCTCGGAAATCCATCCTTCCATCCTCGAACATTTCATGTTCCCCGAGGGCGGCAGTTGCGCTGGCAAACTGGTGAGTAACACAAGTTGGTGCGGAACGCGACGACGGTTTCGGCGCACATGGAAGGAGTCACCGATGGGGTTGTTCGACCGTTTCACACGACGTGGTGGCAGAGGTAGAGGCGCCGGAGACGGCTCGACCGCGAGCTATCTGGCCGAGTGGACGACTGCGCGAACCGGTATCGAGGCGTACGTCGAACCGAAGACGACAGTGACTCCTGTCACGGTCGTTCTCGTGGCGAACGACGGGGAGTGGACGCGTCGTGCCGTCGAGGAGCGGCACATCCGAAAGTTGGGTCCGGACCTGAAGATCCCGGTCTACGACGTCCGCAAGACCGGGTACCCGCAGCGCATGCGTGACCACGATGCGCGGCAGAAGATTCTCCGAAGGCGGGCGCAGGGGTCGTGAGCAGAAATGTAGAGCGGGCTCTACATTTCTGCTCACGAGGGATTCACCCCTTCTCGACGATGTCCTCGAGCACCGCGAACATCGTGCGCACCGGGACACCGGTGCCGCCCTTGCCGATGTAGCCGAACGGGCCCCCGGTGTTGTAGGCAGGTCCGGCGACGTCGATGTGCGCCCACTCGACACCTTCGGCGACGAACTCCTTCAGGAACAGCGCGGCAGCGAGCATGCCGCCGGCGCGGTTGTTGGTGACGTTCGCGAGGTCGGCCACCTTGGAATCCAGCTCGCGGCGGATCTCCTTCGGCATCGGCATGGCCCAGCCGTCCTCGCCGACGGCCTGCGATATCGCGGCGACGCGATCGCGGAACTCGTCGGTACCCATGACGCCGGGGGTGCGATTGCCGAGAGCGACGACCTGCGCGCCGGTCAGTGTCGCGGTGTCGATGAGGTAGTCCGGATCGTCCTCGCACGCGCGCACCATGGCGTCGGCGAGCACGAGGCGTCCCTCGGCGTCGGTGTTGATGACCTCGACGGTGATGCCGCCGTACTGTGTCAGCACGTCACCGGGACGCTGCGCGGTGCCCGACGGCATGTTCTCCGCCATCGGGACCGTCGCGACGACGTCCAGTTCCAGGTCGACCTTCGCAGCCAGGATCACCGTCGCGATGACGGCCGCGGCACCGGCCATGTCGGATGTCATGTTCTCCATGCCCGACGCAGGCTTGATCGAGATACCGCCGGTGTCGAACGTGATGCCCTTGCCGACGAGCGCCACCTTCTTCGACTTTCGCTTGCCGCCCGCATGGGTCAGGCGCACGAGCCGCGGTAGACGCGACGAGCCCTTGCCGACGCCGTGAATGCCGCCGTAGCCGCCCTTTTCGAGCGCCTTGTCGTCGAGGATCTCGACCTTCAGTCCGGCGGCGGTGCCGAGTTCCTTCGCTCGGGCAGCGAACGCCTCCGGATACAGGTGGCTCGGGGGAGTGTTGACGAAATCGCGTGCGATGGCAACAGATTCGGCGAGGGCCACGGACCGGGCGAGTTCTGCCTTCGTCTCACGGGCGCGGGGGTCGGTCACCAGCAGCTCGACGCGGCCGAGCGGGGCCGCGTCGGGACTCGGTGCCGACAGCTGAGACTTGAACTCGGTGAAGGTGTAGGCGCCGAGGAAGAAGCCTTCGGCAGCGGCGGCCAGGTCGAGCGACGACAGGGTCGTGGCGACGGTGTCGGTGCCTGCGAGCGAGCGAGCGGCAGTTCCCGCGGCGCGTCGGATGCGTTCGTCGTCGATGTCCGCGGACGTACCGAGACCGACGGCCAGCACGCTGTTCACGGCGAGACCCGAGGGCGCGGGGATACGCGTGAGTTCGTCGGCTTTGCCGGTGGCGCCGACGGTCTCGAACGCGTCGAGCAGCTCGGAGGCGATCGCGTCGTCGGAAATGTCGTCGGTGATGACGAGCTCCAGCCCGTCCTCGCTGGTGCTCAGTGCGACGACGAGTACGTCGATGTTCTTGCCGAGGCGGCCGGTCAGGACCAGGTCGGGTCCGAGAGTGCGTGTTGTGGAGGATGGCACTGGGCAGCTCCTACGAGTGGAAAGAGAATGTGTCGGTCCCACCGATCGTAGTGATGGAGTGACGTCGGATAGCGTTGGCCGCCATGAGCGAAGACACACTTGCACGCGGACCCGTTCACGCCGTCCACACCGAGCTCGGTGCGACCTTCGCTCCGTTCGGTGGGTGGGAGATGCCCGTGTCGTATGCCGGTGTCGTCGCCGAACACAATGCCGTGCGCGAGAACGTCGGGCTCTTCGACGTCAGCCATCTCGGAAAGGCGCTCGTGTCCGGACAGGGTGCCGCCGAGTTCGTGAACTCCGCGCTGACGGCCGATCTCGAGCGCATCGGGCCGGGGAAAGCCCAATACACGTTGTGCTGCACCGAATCCGGTGGTGTCGTCGACGACCTCATCGCGTACTTCGTCGGGCCCGACGAAGTCTTCCTGATTCCCAACGCGGCCAACACCGCTGCCGTCGTCGCCGCTCTCGCCGATGCGGCGCCCGAAGGTGTCACGGTCGCCGATCGGCATCGCGACTTCGGAGTGTTCGCGGTGCAGGGACCGGCGTCACGTGACGTCGTCGGCGCACTGGGGCTGCCGGTCGACATGGAGTACATGGCCTTCGCGGACGCGACGTGGAACGGCGTCCCGGTGCGCGTCTGCCGCACCGGGTACACCGGCGAACACGGGTACGAGCTCGTGCCGTCGTGGTCCGACGCAGACGCATTGTTCCGCGCGTTGGTCGACGCCGTCCGGGCGGCAGGCGGGCTCGTCGCAGGCCTCGGTGCGCGCGACACGCTGCGGACCGAGATGGGATACCCGTTGCACGGGCACGAGTTGTCGCTCGAGATCTCACCGCTGCAGGCCCGGTGCGGCTGGGCGGTCGGCTGGAAGAAGGACGCGTTCTGGGGCAAGGATGCGTTGACCGCCGAGAAGGCGGCCGGGCCGACCCGGACCCTGCGTGGCATCAAGGCGGTCGGACGAGGCGTTCTCCGTCCCGGTCTGACGGTGATGCGCGACGGTTCCGCCGTCGGAACGACCACGTCGGGGACCTTCTCGCCGTCGCTCGGTGTCGGGATCGCGCTCGCGTTGATCGACACGGCAGCGAACGTGTCCGACGGAGACGAAGTACACGTGGACGTCCGGGGCCGGATGCTCGCGTGCGAGACGGTGGCTCCACCGTTCGTGTCGCCGAATACCAAGTGAGGACGATGACGGTCGTTCGATAAGATTTGTCCTCATGACTGGCCTACCTGAATTCACGCGCGTGCAGCACCCTTCTCCGGCTCCCTCGGAGGCCAGGGAGGCGGTACTGGCTGCGCCGGGATTCGGGAAGTTCTTCACCGACCACATGGCGGTCATCGACTACACCGTCGACAAGGGCTGGCACGACGCGACGATCAGCCCGTACGGTCCCATCGAGATCGACCCGGCAGCGATGGTGCTGCACTACGGCCAGGCGATCTTCGAGGGTCTGAAGGTCTATCGCCAGCCGAACGGTGAGTTCGCGTCGTTCCGCGTCACCGCCAACGCCGAGCGCTTCCGATCGTCGGCGCGTCGGCTCGCGATGCCGGAACTGCCGGACGAGTTGTTCATCGGATCGATCGAGCAACTTCTGGCCGTCGACCACGACTGGGTCCCCGCAGCCGGCGGCGAGGACGCGCTGTACCTGCGGCCCTACATGTTCTCGACGGAAGCGGGTCTCGGTGTCCGCCCGGCGGATTCCTACCGCTACATGCTGATCGCGTCGCCCGCGGGTGCGTACTTCCCGCGTGGTGTCAGGCCGGTGAGCGTCTGGTTGTCGACCGAATACGTGCGTGCGGCCCCGGGCGGAACGGGTGCGGCGAAGTTCGCGGGCAACTACGCAGCGTCGCTGCTCGCGCAGGCGCAGGCCAGTGAGCAGGGATGCGACCAGGTCGTCTGGCTCGACGCCATCGAGCGCCGATACGTCGAAGAAATGGGCGGGATGAACCTGTTCTTCGTCTTCGGTTCCGGCTCGGACGCCCGGCTCGTCACGCCGTCGCTGTCGGGTTCGTTGTTGCCTGGCATCACGCGGGACTCGTTGCTCGCACTGGCCACCGATTCCGGCATCCCGGTGGAGGAACGCCGTATCTCGACGGAGGAGTGGCAGAAGGGCGCCGAATCCGGCGAGATCACCGAGGTCTTCGCCTGTGGCACGGCCGCCGTCATCACGCCGGTCGGCAGTGTGAAGTCCGCCGAGGGCGAGTTCACCATCGCCGACGGCGAACCCGGCCAGGTCACGCTCGCTCTGCGCGACACGCTGACCGGCATCCAGCGCGGCACGTTCGCCGACACGCACGGGTGGATGACGAAGCTCGGCTGACTCAGCCACCGATCAGGAGGCCGACGACGGCGAGGGCCGTCGTCACCTCCACCACGGCGCCCAGCACGTCGCCGTTGATCCCGCCGAACCGTCGGGAACAGTGGCGCACGGCGGCTTCGGTGAAAGCGAGGGCGGCCGCCACGACGAGCGGTCCCTGCCACCACCGGTCGTCGACCGCGAAGATCGACAGACCCAGCGCGACGACGCCCCAGATCGCGACGGTGTACGACGGCTGGGTTCCGGCGACCAACGCGCCGAATCCGGATTCGGGCGCGGCGTCGAACCCGCGGCGGCACGCGAGCACGACGCAGACCCGTCCCACCACCGCCGCGAGCACGACGGACCACCATGCATGCCGATCGGCCAATGCGCCGAATCCCGTTGCCTGCAGCGCGAACACGACGACGATCGCAGCCACGCCGAACGGGCCCGCGCCCCCCGATTTCATGACTTCTCGCGCACGTTCGGGTGGTCCGTAACAGCCGAGACCGTCCGCGGTGTCGGCGAGACCGTCGACATGCATTCCGCGCGTCGCGAGTGCGAGGGCGCCGACGGCGAGAAATCCGGCGAGGATTGCGCTCAGCGAGGCCGCGATCGACAGCCACAACGTTCCGCCCACGAGGAGGCCCAGCAGCAGACCGACGAGCGGGGCCGATGCAATTGCTCTCGCGGCGGCGGCACGGTCGACGCGGTGTGGACCGCGTACGGGCAGGACCGTCAACCACGACAGCGCGAGTGCAGGTCCGACGAGTGCGCCGCGCACGGTCAGTCCTCGGATGCGGCTTCGGTGCTGACTCCGGCGTCGGCGAACGTCGACATCTGCGACAGCGTCGCGATCGCGGCATGGATCAAAGGTAGCGCAACCAGTGCGCCCGATCCCTCGCCGAGCCGCATGTCCAGTTCGAGCAGAGGCTCGATGCGCAAGTGCCGCAAGGCAATCGAGTGCGCGGGCTCGGTCGAGCGATGCCCGGCAACCCACCATTCGCGCGCGCCGCGCGCCGACTCCTCGGCGACGAGCGCGGCCGCGGTGACGACGAGACCGTCCAGAATCACGGGCGTGCGACGGTGTGCCGCCTGAGCGACGAACCCTGCCATCGCGGCGATGTCGGCGCCGCCGGCGACGCGAAGCAATGCCACCGGATCCTTGACGACCGGCCGTGCGCGGCGCATCGCGTCGCGAATGGCGGCGGTCTTGCGCATCCACCCCGCGTCGTCGACGCCGGTGCCGCGTCCGACCGCGGCGACGGGTTCGGTGTCGGTGAGCGTCGCGATCAAAGCCGTTGCGGGAGTGGTGTTTCCGATGCCCATGTCGCCCGCGACGAGCAGATCAGCGCCGCTGTCGACTTCCTCGTCGGCGATGGCACGGCCCGCGTCGATCGCGGCGAGCACGTCGTCGGAGGTGAGTGCATCCTCGCGGTCGATCGAGCCGGACGAGCGTCGCACCTTGTGCGCGCTCACCGACGGATCCGTCTCCGAGTCGACCGAGATGTCGACCACGCGTACCGACGCTCCTGCCACGGCCGACAGTGCGTTGACGGCAGCGCCGCCGGCGAGGAAGTTGGCGACCATCTGCCCGGTCACCTCGGCCGGGTATGCCGAGACGCCGTGTGCGGCCACCCCGTGGTCGCCGGCGAACACGACGACGCGGGGACGCGTCAGCGGGCGTGGGGGAGAGGCATCTTGACAGGCGGCGATCCACTCACCGAGATCCTCGATCCGCCCGAGACTGCCCGCGGGCTTGGTCAGAGTCTTCTGACGTTCCGACGCGTCCCTGCGAGCGTCGGCAGACGGTGGAGCCACCGGCCGAAGCGGCGTCGGAATATCGGTGGGCTCTGAAGTCTCGGTCACCGAAGACCTTTCATGTGTGCGGGCTGGGCGGATCACTCTTGAGCGTCAGCGGCAATCCCGCGACGACCAGAACGACGGTGTCGCACACCGCCGCGAGTGACGAGTTCATCGCGCCGATCTCGTCCTGGAACAGTCTGCCCGAGCGAGTCTCCGGGACGACACTCATCCCTACTTCGGGGCTGACCAGTACGAGGTGACCCGAGTGTGCGGCGACCGCGTGCACGACGGCGTCGACACGGGATGCGACGGTACCGCGCGGGCTGTCCCACGCGTTCAGGTCGTCGATGGTGTGGGTGAGCCAGGTGCCGAGGTCGTCGACGATGGTGCTGTCGTCGGATCCACCGATCACCGCGGGGAGGTCCGACGACGCCTCGACCGTGGTCCACTCGGCCGGTCGCCGTGCCACATGAGAATCGATGCGCGCTTGCCAGTCCGCATCGGACGGGTCACGACGACCCGTCGCGACATAGCGCACGGGCGACGCCGAATCGACGAGGCTCTCGGCGTACGCCGACTTTCCGGAACGTGTTCCGCCGAGAACGAGGATGCGCTGGCCCGGCGTCACGGATCAGACAGCCGCGCCGCGTTCGACGCGAGGCTTCGGTGCACGCATCTTGCGGATCTGCGACGCGCGTACGAAGGCGTACCAGCCGAGCTTGAATCCGCCGTCGGGAGTGTCGGGGAACCGTGCGCGGACGCGGTTGTTGACGAGTCGGCCGATGAAGACGCCCTCGATGACCATGAAAAGCATCATTACGAACATCGCCAGCGTCACGTACGCCTGAACGGCAGGGTTCAGAAACAGCGCGAAGATGAGCAGCAGCGCCATCGGCATGAACAGCCCGACGAGGTTGCGGCGTGCGTCGACGAGGTCGCGAACGTAGGCACGGACCGGGCCCTTGTCGCGGGGGAGAAGGTACTTGTCCTCGCCCGCGAGCATCCGCTCACGGCGGTCGGCAGACGCGGCGCGGCGCTCGGCCGACGCCTTCTTGCGATCTTCCTTCGTGCCGCGGTTGGCCTTACGGCGCTCGCGGGCTTCCTTGCTCGTCATCGGAGGAGGAGCCACGGGACCGCGACGCCTCGCTTCGGCCTCGCGGCGCTTGGGCGTCGGACGGCCTTTGCCCGAGGAGACGTTCGACGACGAGTCCTCGGTGGGTGCAGAGGACTCGGCGGACTGGGAATCGCGATCGTCCGGATTGTCGGAGTTTCCGCGGCGTAGCAACTTCACACCCCCAGGTTATCGGCTGTCGACGGCCGCACGAACACCGGCCACGCAGACTGGTCTGGTTTCGAGGTGAAATTCGAGACGACGTGGACTGTGAGGAATAGGAGCGCGCGGAGTACGGTTGAGACGTTCACGGGTTTGTACGACTGACAGGGAGAGCCCATGACCGTCTCGAACGAGACCATTGCGCACAAGGTCACGATGACAGAGGCAGCGTCGTCGAAGGCCAAGGCGCTTCTGGATCAAGAAGGCCGCGACGACCTCGCGCTGCGTATCGCCGTTCAGCCCGGTGGCTGTGCCGGCTTGCGCTATCAGCTCTTCTTCGACGATCGCAGCCTCGACGGCGACCTCGCGGTGGACTTCAACGGAGTCACGCTGGCTGTCGACCGGATGAGCGCTCCGTACGTCGAAGGTGCGTCCATCGACTTCGTGGACACGATCGAGAAGCAGGGCTTCACGATCGACAATCCGAACGCAACAGGCTCCTGCGCCTGCGGCGATTCGTTCAACTGATCTGAACGACCCCGAACTACGACCGGTACTCGCCCGCGAGGGTGGGTACCGGTCTTAGTGCTGTTCGGGGCCCAGTTCTGCACTCCGTGCGGGTGACCGCCGAGTACGGTGGATTCCGCACCGACAACGACCGAAAGGCCCAAGTACGTGACACTCGCGGTATCGGGATCCATTGCGACCGATCACCTGATGCGGTTCCCGGGTAAGTTCGCCGAGCAGCTCGTCGCAGACCAGCTCTCGAACATCTCGTTGAGCTTCCTCGTCGACGACCTCGTCATCCGTAAGGGCGGTGTCGGCGGCAACATCGCCTACGCGCTCGGTGTACTCGGAGGATCCCCGCTCCTGGTCGGGGCCGTCGGACCCGACTTCGGTGAGTACCGATCCTGGTTGGAAGCCAACGGTGTCGACTGCTCGGGCGTTCGAGTCTCCACGACTGCGCACACGGCCCGCTTCGTGTGCACCACCGACGACGACATGGCCCAGATCGCGTCGTTCTACCCGGGCGCGATGAGCGAGGCACGGAACATCTCGATCGGCGACGTGGCGTCGGGGAAGAGCGTCGAGCTCGTCCTCGTCGGAGCCAACGATCCCGACGCCATGCTCGCGCACACCGCGCAGTGCCGTGAGGCGGGCATCCCCTTCGCCGCCGACCCGTCGCAGCAGCTGGCCCGTCTGAACGGCGATCAAGCGCGACAGCTCGTCGACGGCGCCGCGTACCTGTTCACCAACGAGTACGAGTGGGGCCTGCTGCGCCAGAAGACCGGTTTGTCGGAGGACGACATCGCGTCGATGGTCGGCATTCGCGTCACCACGCTCGGAAAGTCGGGCGTCGAGATCGTCACCGCCGACGGCGTCCGTACCCACGTCGACGTCGTGCCCGAAACCAGCAAGGTCGACCCGACGGGCGTCGGCGACGGTTTCCGCGCAGGCTTCCTCGTTGCGCACCGCGCGGGCGCGTCCGTCGAGCGGGCCGCTCAGCTGGGCTCGCTGGTCGCCGTCCTGGTGCTCGAGACCACAGGAACGCAGGAGTGGAAGTTCACGCGTGACGATGCATTGAAGCGTCTGGGTGCGGCGTACGGCTCCGTCGCCGCCGACGAGGTCGGCGCGCTGCTGCCCGCCTGATCGCTCCGCAACATCGATGGGCCGCGGCATCCTCCCAGGAGGTGCCGCGGCCCATCGATGTTCCGAGGATTCGGAGGATGTTCTCGGGGTCAGAGACTGACGGGGTACGTCGGCTCCGCGATCTGCGGCACGATGCGCTTCTCGACGAAGATTCCGTGCCACACCATGAAGATCAACACCGTCCACAGTCGACGGCTGTGATCGGACCTGCCTTCGCGATGCTCGTTCAGCATCGACGTGATGGCCGCCTTGTTCAGGATGTGATCGGTCTGGGACTCGGCGATCTGCTGGTGGGCCCAATCGAACAGTTCGGTGCCGCGTAGCCAGTGCCGCAGTGGCACCGGGAAGCCGAGCTTGGCGCGGTGCAGCACATGCCCCGGCACGATGCCCTCGAGCGCTTGCCTGAGCGCGTACTTCGTCGTGTCCTTGGTGATCTTCTGATCGAGAGGCAGCTGCTCGGCGACGCGGAAGACCTCGTTGTCGAGGAACGGCACGCGGAGCTCGAGCGAATTTGCCATCGTGATCTTGTCGGCCTTGACGAGGATGTCGCCGCGCAGCCACGTGAACAGGTCCAAGTGCTGCATGCGCGCGACGGGATCCCACCCTTGCGACTGCGCGTAGATCGGTGCCGTCACGTCGGTGTGCGTCCATTCCGGACGGAAGTCCCGCAACACTGCCCGGAGCTGCGCGTCGCCGAAGCTCCTGGCATTTCCGTAGTAGCGCTCCTCGAGCGTCATCGAACCGCGATGGAGCAGGCTCTTACCGCGGGTTCCGTCGGGGATCCGCTCGCTCAACGCGCCCGCTGCTCGACGCAGCCCCTTCGGCAAGTAGTCGAACGGCTTCAGCGACAACGGTTCCCGGTAGATGGTGTAGCCGCCGAAGAGCTCGTCTGCACCTTCGCCGGACAGCACGACCTTGACGTGCTTTCGAGCTTCCTTCGCGACGAAGTACAACGGCACCAACGCCGGGTCGGCGACGGGATCGTCGAGATACCAGACGATCTCGGGAATCGACGCCGCGAATTCCTCCGGACCGACGACCTTGACGACGTGGCGCGCGCCGATCGCGGCGGCCGACTCGGCGGCGACGTCGACCTCCGAATATCCTTCGCGCTCGAACCCGGTGGTGAACGTGATCAGGTTCGGGTTGTGACGCATCGCGAGCGCGGCGATGGCCGTCGAGTCGATGCCGCCGGACAGGAACGAACCGACCGTGACGTCGGCGCGCATGTGCTTGGCGACGGAGTCCTCGAGCGCGCTCGCGATCTCCTTGTAGCGTGCGGCGTCGGAACCTGCCGCGAACGGCTTCACCGGGAACTTGGGCGTGAAATAGCGCGTGACCTTCGGTTCGGAACCGGGGGAGAGGGTCGCGTAGCAGCCCGATTCGAGACGGCGGATCTCGCGATGCAGCGTCTCGGGCTCCGGGACGTACTGCAGGACGGTGTAGTGCTCCGTCGCGCGCGGATCGACGTCGGTGCCGATACCCACGAGAGCGGTCAGTTCGAGCAGGCTTTTCTTCTCGCTGCCGAATGCGGTGCCACCGGGGCCCGTCGCGAGGAACAACGGCTTGATACCGAACGGATCGCGTGCCAGGAACAGCTCGCGGGTCTCGGTGTCCCAGATCGCGAACGCGAACATGCCGCGAAGCCTGCGAACGGCGTCGGCGCCCCAGAAGTGGAACGCGGCGACGATCGGCTCGCCGTCACCCTCGGTGAAGAATTCGGCGCCGTGCTCGCGCGTCAGCTCCTCCCGGAGCTCGAGGTAGTTGTAGATCTCACCGTTGAACGTCAGCGCGTAGCGCGTCGGATTGTCGGCCGGTCCCCAGCGCAACGGCTGGTGCGAGTGCTCGATGTCGATGATCGACAGGCGGTTGAAGCCGTAGATGACGTCGTCGTCGTGCCACGTCCCCGGTTCGTCCGGTCCGCGGTGACGCATACAGTGCGTAGCGGAGGAGACAAGGTCCACTCCCGCACCGTCCGTGCCGGCCGACGTGAGTACACCGAGTAGTCCACACACAGCGCCTACTACCTCGTTTCGTAGATCGATGGATTCTTCGCCTACACCGACCTGGCTCTCACGAGCCCGCCGGCGCCGATGACCGAGTATGCCGCAGACACGGCGCGCGCAAGGTAACGACCCGACAGTGGCCTCACGGGTCCTTTGGTCTACGCTGCGTAGTACATGGGCATCTGCATGTGGACGCCCTCATTCTTCAGTGGTGAACGATCAGGAAGGCGTGAACGTGGCGCAGAGTCGGATCCTTCGGCGAGCTGGGCTGACAGCATTTCTCGGCGTTGCCGCGTTGCTGTTGTCGGGCTGTTCCATCGACAACGATGTCCTGCGCTTCGGATTCCCCATGGGGGTCACGCCCCAGGGTAAGTCGATTCGCGAATTGTGGACGTGGTCCGTGGTGGCAGCCCTGATCATGGGCATCATCGTGTGGGCTCTGATCTTCTGGGTGGTCATCTTCCACCGCAAGAAGAAGGATTCACCCGAGTTCCCGCGTCAGACGGCATACAACGTGCCTCTCGAACTTGCGTACACGGCCGTTCCGTTCGTGATCATCGCGGTTCTGTTCTACTTCACCGTCGTCGTGCAGAACTACGTCGACGAGAAGACCCCGGACCCCGACGTGACCGTCGACGTCACGGCCTACCAGTGGAACTGGAAGTTCGGCTACCAGACCGTCGATCTCAAGGACGGCGAAGCCAAGTACGACGGCACCGACCTCGAAGAGCAGGCCGCAGCCGAGGCCGGCGCCACGCCGGGTGAGGGTGCCGAGGGCAGCGAAGACGGCGAGTTCGTTCCCGGCGCGATCCACGGCGCGAGCCCGCAGGACCTGTCCTACCT
Source organism: Rhodococcus sp. Eu-32 (assembly GCF_003336925.1). Lineage (NCBI taxonomy): Bacteria > Bacillati > Actinomycetota > Actinomycetes > Mycobacteriales > Nocardiaceae > Rhodococcus > Rhodococcus sp. Eu-32. The sequence goes on from NZ_QGNK01000008.1 coordinate 50,068, forward strand.
GCGCTACAACAAGATCGAGACGGTCGGAACCAGCGACGAGATTCCGGTTCTGGTTCTCCCGACGGGTAAGCGCATCGAGTTCGTACTCGCGTCGTCGGACGTCATCCACGGTTTCTGGGTTCCCGAGTTCCTCTTCAAGCGCGACGTTCTCCCGAACCCGAAGGAAAACCACTCGGACAACGTCTTCCAGATCTCCGAGATCGAGCGTGAGGGTGCGTTCGTCGGTCGTTGCACCGAAATGTGCGGCACCTTCCACGCGATGATGAACTTCGAGGTTCGCGCGGTGTCTCCGGACGACTTCCAGGAGTACATCGAACTGCGCAAGCCGCTGTCCGAAGGTGGCCAGGCGTTGACCAACGCACAGGCTCTGGAAGCAATCGGTCAGGATCCGATCGCAACCAGCACCACGCCGTTCTACACGGACCGCACCGTCAGATCCGAATCCGTCGCCGACGGCAACTGACCAAGAGAGACTGCTGATATGAAAATCGAAGCCAAGATCTTCGAGATCCTGACTGTCTTCTTTCTTCTGGTCGGGATCGTGTACGCCCTCTTCACCGGATTCTCGCGGACCGGCGTCGAGTGGGCCGGTGTCACAGCCATCGCCCTGTCGGTCGGCCTGACGCTGATCATCGGAACCTACTTCCGGTTCGTCGCTCGTCGTCTGGATACTCGTCCCGAGGACTTCGACGACGCCGAGATCAGCGACGGCGCAGGCGATCTGGGCTTCTTCAGCCCGGGCAGTTTCTGGCCGATCCTGCTCGCCGGCGCCGCCTCGGTCACCGCGATCGGTTTCGCCTTCTTCCTCTGGTGGCTCATCGCCTTCGGTGTCGTGCTGATTCTGTCGGCTGCCGCGGGCTTGGTTTTCGAGTACCACGTCGGACCCGAGAAGCACTGACACACAACCGCATTCACGCCGCGAGCGCCGATCCCGATTGGGATCGGCGCTCGCGGCGTAGAGGGCGCTATCCGGCTTTGTCGAGGTCGTCGCCGATCACGCTCAGCGCCAACGTCTTGTAACCTTCGTCGTCGAACAGCACTGTGATGCGGTCGGATTCGACGGCGCTGACCGTTCCCTTGCCCCAGTCGGGATGCTCGACGACGTCGCCCAACGTGAACCTCCCGTCGGGAATGTCCTCCGATTCGGCCCCGGTGGAACACATGTCGCAGTTGCCGCACGGGGAGCCGAGCTCCTCGCCGAAGTACTCCAGGATGTGCCGTCGACGACACCGAGTGGATTCGGCGTAGCCACGCATCATGTCGACGCGGGAACGTGCGTACTTCTGTTCGGCCTCGGTCAACGATCTCGCTTCGGCGATGGCCTCTTTCGCGCTCATGTCACCGACCGGCACCAACCCGGACTCGGTGCGTTCGAGCGCGCCTGACTCGACCAACAGGTTGATCACCATGGTCAGCTTGCGTGACTTGTTCTTCAGTCGGTCCTTGATCCCGGACAACGGAAGGGCGCGCCCCGCCGAGCCGAGAGCCTTCACGACGCGTCGGATCAGCGATTCGTCGACGGTGCGCGTCGCGAAGAATCGGTGCATCGACAGACCGCCCGGGTAGTAGTGGAGTCGTGCGAGCGCGGCACGGCCGTCGCGTCCGCACCGTCCGGCTTCCTGGTAGTACGCGTCGACGGACCCCGGTGCCGCCGCGTGGACGACGAATCGTATGTCCGGCTTGTCGATTCCCATCCCGAACGCGGACGTGGCGACCACGATGTCGATGCCCCCGGTTGCGAAGTCCTTCGCGACACGGTCACGGTCGTCCTGCTTCAGGCCTCCGTGATACGCCGCGGCGGGCCTACCTGCAGCCGTCAGCGTCTGGGCCACGCTTTCCGACGCGGCGCGCGTGTCGATGTACACGAGGCCCTGGCCGTCGAGCGTCGACGCGTCCTCCACGGCTGCGTCGACGGTTGCCTGCTCGTCGGCGTGCGTGCGTACTTCGAACCGAATCTCGGGCCGGTCGAACCCACCCGACAGGCGGACCGGATCGCGGAGCGACAGCTTCTCGACGATGTCGTCACGCACCGGGGGAGAGGCGGTTGCCGTCAGCGCGATCACGGTCGGGCGGCCGAGTGCGGTCACTGCTTCGCCGACACGAAGATAGTCGGGGCGGAACTCGTGGCCCCACGACGACACACAGTGCGCCTCGTCGACTGCCACGAGTGCGATACCGACATCGGCTAGGGCGGCCAGGACGTCGTCGCGCACCAGCTGTTCGGGAGAGAGATAGAGGAGATCGATGTCGCCGGCGACGAGACGGTCGCGCACATCCTCGCGTTCGGCGTCGGAGAGCTGCGAGTTCAGCGCAACGGCAACAGGAGCCGACGGCGAGTCCAGTTCTTCGAGTGACTGCACTTGATCCTGCTGAAGTGCAATCAACGGCGATACGACGACGGTCAACCCGTCGAGCATTGCCGCCGCAGTCTGAAAGATGGCCGACTTTCCGTATCCGGTTGCCATCACGGCGAGAACGTCGCGTCCGTCGAGAAGCGCGGACACGGCGTCGATCTGGAGGGGACGCAGCTCGTCGAGGCCCAGGGTGCGTCGCGCCACCGACAGGATGCGTTGTCGTTCGTTGGTCACGTTCGCCGTATGCCCCGCGCTTCGGCCGTCGGAAACCTGGTCCGTCGCGGGCACCGCTCGAAATGTACGGCTGGAGACGAACTCTCGGCCTCGTGGGGCCGGGGGAGGGGAGGGGTAGCGGAACGACGAAGGGCGGCACCGAAAACGGTGCCGCCCTTCGTCGTGCAAACGCTCTAGCGCTCGATGTCGCTTTCGCGACGAGCCGTCGACTGCTCGCCTGCCGTGCCGCCGTCTTGCGCGGCGTGGCCGTTCGAACCGTGGCCGTTGCCATTGGTGGCGTGGCCGTTGCCGTTCGAACCGTGGCCGTTCGAGCCGTTTCCGTGAATACCTGCCTGGTATTCGCGGAGCATCGCGAGCTGCTCGAGCTCGCCATGGTGGATGGCCTCTTCGAGTGCCTTGCTCTCGGCAACCGGATCCGGACGGAACATCGAACCCGAACCGGGCTTGCCGGCAGAACCGAGCTTGTTCATCTTCTTCGGAATTGCAGCGCCCTGGTACTCGAGCGGGATCGGGTGTCCGTGATCGTCGACCGGGCCGAGCGGCTGGTGCACCTCGACGTACTGGCCGTGAGGCAGACGCTTGATGATGCCCGTCTCGATTCCGTGATCGAGCACCTGACGGTCGCTCCGCTGAAGACCGATGCAGAAGCGGTAGGCCACGTAGTACGCGATCGGAGGCAGAATCAGGATTCCGATACGGCCGATCCACGTCATCGCGTTCAAGGAGATATCGAGCTTGTACGCGATGATGTCGTTGATGCAGGACAGCGTCGCAACGATGTAGAACGCCAGAACCATTGCGCCGATGGCGGTGCGGACCGGAACGTCGCGCGGACGCTGCAGCAGGTTGTGGTGAGCGTTGTCTCCGGTGAGACGCTTCTCGATCCACGGGTAGGCGATCATGACCGTGAACACCAAGCCCATGATGACCGCGACGGCGAACACCGCGGGGATCGTGTAGCGGTTCGCGATGTAGATGTCCCACGCGGGCCACAGACGTGCCAGACCGTCGGTCCACATCATGTAGAAGTCGGGCTGCGAACCAGCCGAGACCTGGGCCGGGTTGTACGGGCCGAGGTTCCAGACCGGGTTGATCTGCAGCAGGCCACCCATGAGAGCGAGCACACCGAACGTCACGGCGAAGAACGCACCGGACTTGACGGCGAAGACCGGGAGAATGCGCACGCCGACGACGTTCTTCTCGGTACGGCCGGGTCCGGGGAACTGCGTGTGCTTCTGGTACCAGACCAACGCGAGGTGAGCGGCGATCAGCGCGAGAATGATCGCGGGAAGCAACAGAACGTGCGCGACGTACAGGCGCGGGATGATGATCGTGCCGGGGAAGTCGCCGTCGAAGATCAGCCAGTGCAGCCAGGTACCGATGACCGGGACGCTCATCGTGATGCCCGAGAACGCGGCGCGCAGGCCCGTGCCGGACAGCAGGTCGTCGGGAAGCGAGTATCCGAAGAAGCCTTCGAACATCGCCAGGATCAGCAGCAGGCAGCCGATGACCCAGTTCGCTTCACGCGGGCGACGGAACGCACCGGTGAAGAAGATGCGCAGCATGTGCACGATGATCGAGCAGGCGAACATCAGGGCGGCCCAGTGGTGAATCTGTCGCATGAACAGACCGCCGCGGACCTCGAACGAGATGTTCAATGCCGTCTCGTACGCGCGGGACATGGTCACACCGCGGAGCGGCTCGTAGATGCCGTTGTATTCGACTTCGCTGAGCGACGGGTCGAAGAACAGCGTCAGGAACACACCCGAGATCAGCAGGATGACGAAGCTGTACAGGGCGATCTCACCGAGCAGGAACGACCAGTGCGTCGGGAAGACCTTGTTGATCTGCCGACGCAGGCCCGGCGCCAAGTGGTAGCGACTGTCGACGTCGTCTGCCTGCTTGGCTGCGAGGGTTTGCAGTGAAGGACTCATGATTCACTCTCCGCTTCGCGGTTCGGACGCTCCCAGAAGGCGGGTCCGAGGGCTTCGATGAAGTCACCGTTGGCAACGAGGAAGCCTTCCTCGTTGACCGTGATGGGCAGCTGCGGCAGCGCGCGAGCGGCGGGGCCGAAGAGCGGCTTGCCGTATTCGAGGGCGTTGAACTGCGACTGGTGGCACGGGCACAGGATTCGGTTCGTCTGCTGTTCGAACAGCGACGTCGGGCAACCGAGGTGGGTGCAGATCTTCGAGTAGGCGAAGTAATCGCCGTAGTTGAAGCTCTCCTGGCCCTTGCGCTTGATGGCCTTGTCGGCGTCCTCCGTGCGGAGACGGATGAGCATGACGGAGTTGCGAATTCCACGCAGTCCTGCGAGCAGTGCGTGATCGTCACCGCGATCGGCTTCGCGGAAGGGGAACACGGTTTCCATGGCTCCGGCATCCATATCCTCGGGACGCACCAGAACGACGTCGTGGGGACGACCGGTGTCGCGCCGAAGGTAGATCGTCTCACCAGGGTAGCGCGGGGTCCATCCGGAAACCCAGAGCGGAGACTTGTCACCTTCCGCCCACGGGTTCTTCACGAGTCCACCCAGCGGCAGAAGAGCCATGACTCCGAGTGCGCCGCCGCCGAAGACGAGCGAGCGCTTGATGACCTTGCGGCGACCCAGCGTCGACGTCTCGAACGAGTCGCCCAGCTCCGCGACGACCGTCTTGCGGTCGACCTCGGAAGAACCGCCGTCGTGACGATCCTGGATGGAGACCTCTTCGGGGATGAACTTCTTCGTGAACTGGACGGCACCGACGCCGACACCCAGAATCGCCAGACCCATCGTCAGACCGATGAGGGGGGTGTACAGCGTGTACAAGCCGTAGTTCTCCTCGCCACGGCCTGCGTACTGCCACGGCCAGAAGAGGTAGATCGCGATGAACGCGACGGCCGAGATGCCCGCGAGTGCGAACCACGCGGCCACGCCTCGCTCGGCACGCTTCTCGGCGCGGGTGCCCTTGACGGCCCAGCGGTCACGGCGGTACGCAACGTCGACGTGGTCGAGGTTGGTGCCGAGTTCGACGAGCTGGTCGCGGGTCATACCGGCGAGTTCCTCGTCGGTGTACTTCTTGTTCACGTCCACCGGTCCGCCCTTGGTGGCGTCGCCGTGTCCGCTGTCGGTGCGCCGGGACTCGCCGTCGCTCATGACCTTGCTCCGATCCACAATGTTGCGCCGACGACGGCAGCGATTCCGATGGCCCAGATGGCGATCATTTCGGTGCCGGGGCCGAATCCACCGAGGCCCCAACCACCCTGAGGGTTGGTCTCCTGGGCGGACTTGACGTACGAGATGATGTCGACCTTCTCCTCCTGCGTCAGCTGACGATCGGAGAACTTCGGCATGTTCTGAGGTCCGGTGAGCATCGCGGTGTAGATCTGCTGCTCGCTCGCGGGCCCGAGAGCCGGAGCGAACTTGCCGGAGGACAGTGCGCCGCCCTCACCGGTGAAGTTGTGGCACGACGCGCAGTTGAGACGGAACAGCTCGCTACCGCGGGCGATGTCGCCGTCGGCGAGCGAGGACTGTGCGATCTCGCCGTTGCTGTCACGGACGACGGTCGGGCCGCCGCCGTTGGCCTGGATGTAGGCGCCGAGTGCGTCGACCTGCTTGTCGTCGAACTTCGGTGGCTTACGCATGATCTGGGCTTCGTTGCGCACCGCAGGCATACGACCCGACGAGACCTGGAAGTAGACGGCTGCTTCACCGACACCGATGAGGCTGGGTCCGCGGTCCTGCACACCCTGCAGGTTGACGCCGTGGCACGTGACACACGACGTGTCGTACAACTGCTTGCCTTCGCGGATCAGCGCGGCCGAGTCCTCGTCGGCCGTCGCGACCTGCGGGGTGGGAGTCAGGGCAGAAGCGAGGAACCCCGCGCTGATGAGTCCCATCATGAGGACTAGGGCGCCGGTGACGCGGCGGCGTACCTTGCGCTGACGCCGGCTCTTCACGGCCGACGGAGATCCGGCAGATGCGGATCCGCTGGTGCTGTCACCGGGTGCTGCTGGGGGAGATGAACTCATCTTCTATCCCTTGTCGTGTCGGGACGGACTGAACGTCGGGGGCTGGTACCGAACGTCCGCTGGCGAAGTGAAAACTGAATTACAGCTCATGCGCGTTAGCGAATGAAGTAGATGGTCGCGAACAGTGCGATCCACACGATGTCGACAAAGTGCCAGTAGTACGACACCACGATCGCCGCCGTAGCCTGCGCGGGCGTGAACTTGCTGACCAGCGTTCGCGTGATCAGGAAGACGAAGGCGATCAGACCGCCGATGACGTGGAGTCCGTGGAAACCGGTCGTGATGTAGAAGACCGATCCGTACACGCTCGACGACAGCGTCGTGCCCTCGTGCACCAGGTGGTAGTACTCGTAGCCCTGGCCGAGCACGAAGAATGCGCCCATGGCCAGGGTGATGATGTACCAGCGGCGCAACCCGAAGACGTCACCGCGCTCGGCGGCGAAGACGCCGAGCTGGCAGGTGAACGACGACGCGATCAGCACCGCGGTGACCGGTACGGCCAACGCGAGGTTGAGTTCGGTCGGCTCCGGTGGCCAGTTTCCATTCGCCTGTGCTCTCGCGACGAAGTACATCGCAAAAAGTCCAGCGAAGAACATGAGTTCGCTCGACAGCCACACGATGGTGCCGACGCTGACCATATTGGGACGGTTCAGCGAGTGCACGCGTTGGGTGATTGCCGATCCTTGAGTCCCTACAGCGCTCGTCACAGAAAGAAGTATGACTGCCCGTAGTACCGAACGCATACCCGGGTCCGGTCTTGGCGCGTCGAATCGAGGGGCGCCGTCGACGCTCTCGCGAAAGGCGCAGTTCAGGCCCTGTGGACGACTCGGTGGGCCGGTGTCGTGCAAGGCTTGCCTCATGTCAACGAACGATGGTGGTGGTTGGTTCCGGCGGTTGTTCTCGCGCTCGAAGACGGTGCCTCTGGACCCCACTCGCGACGATCTGGTGGTAGTGGCGTCCTCGTTCGACGACGCCGAATCCTGTTCGGCCGCACTCGACCGAGGAACCGACGACGGCGGTTTCGTCGCGACGAAGGAGGCGGTGCTTCGTCACCATCTGGTGCTGCCGTCGGACACGGTGTCCGACGCGGCGGCGATCGCGGCGCAGGACGGCTACGCGCTCGTGGAACCGGCGGCCACGATCACGATCGACGATGCAGATCGACGCCTACCGGTCGAGGACGGAGTGTCGGTGACATTGCAGCGAGTGCAGATCGTCGATGCGCTGCACTGCTCGCAGGAACGGTCGCGAATGGCGGGTCTGGCTCAGCGGCGGGGCGGGATCGTTCTCGGGTGGGATGCGCTGCAACCTGGTGCCGATGCGACCGAGCGCGCCTAGCTAAGCTTCGTGCGCACGACAGAGGGTCGAGTGCGTCGGCCCGAACAGCCGTCAGCGCAGGAAGACACGGGGAGAACATGACCGATCCGAAGGCCGGCGAATCGCAGCGGACGTGGAAGTCGATTCTGGGCGCGTTGACGTCGTCGACCGATCTGTCGGCCGCCGATACCGGTTGGGCGATGGACGAGATCATGTCCGACAACGCGACTGCGGCGCAGATCGCGGCCTTCGGTGTCGCCCTCAAGATGAAGGGTCCGACGTCCGCCGAGGTTCGCGGCCTCGCGGACTCGATGCTTGCGCATGCGAATCTCGTTGCGAGCGAGCCGAATTCGGTCGACGTCGTCGGCACGGGCGGCGACGGCGCCGACACGGTCAACATCTCGACGATGGCCGCCGTCGTCGTCGCAGCGGCAGGCGCGCCCGTCGTCAAGCACGGAAACAGGGCCGCGTCGTCGAAGAGCGGTACGACGGACGTGCTCGAAGCGCTCGGCGTGAAGTTCGGGCTGGGGCCGGACGGTGTCGCGCAGACTGTTCGCGACGTCGGGATCGGCTTCTGCTTCGCACCCGTCTACCACCCGGCACTGCGCTTCGCGGGCCCGGCGCGCAAGGAGATCGGGATCCCGACGGCGTTCAACGTGCTCGGACCGCTGACGAATCCGGGCCGTCCTCGGGCCGGATTGATCGGCTGCGCGTTCGAGTCCCTCGCGTCGGTGGTGGCCGGGGTGTTCGCCGAACGGGGCACCAGCGCACTGGTGGTGCGCGGCGACGACGGCCTGGACGAGATCACGCTGTCGACGACGTCGACCGTGCACGTTGTGTCCGGCGGGTCGGTCACGGCCACGACATTGGACCCACGGGACTTCGGACTCGACCTCGTACCCATCGACGCGCTGCGCGGCGGTGACGCGATGTACAACGCAGGCGTCGCGCGGGCGGTGTTCGCGGGGGAGACCGGGCCGGTGCGCGACGCGGTTCTGCTGAACGCTGCTGCCGCGCTGGCGGCTCACTGCGGAATCACCGACGGGCTGAACGCCGACGGGTTGGTCCCCGCGGTGGCGTCGGGGCTCACTCGCGCGGCGACGGCGATCGACTCGGGTGCAGCCACGGATTTGTTGGCCCGATGGGTGACGCGGTCCAACGAGTTGGACTGACGACTACCCGGCTCACTCGCCGATGGAGAAGCCTGCTTCGACGTCGGCGCTCGAATACGACTGGAACGCGATGTGCGTCGCGGTGTTCAGTACGCCCGGCACCTTGTTGATGCCTCCGGTGACGACCTCGGCGATCTGCTGGTGATCGCGCACCTTCACGATCGCGATCAGGTCGACGTCGCCTGCGCACGAATACACCTCGGTGACGCCTGCGACGTCGGCCACCGCCTGAGCGGTCTCGGGGATGGCGTTCGCCTCGGCGTCGATCATGACGATGGCGTTGATCATTGGGCTCCTCCACGAACGATGGGTACACGTCGGTCGCACGTGACGTGGACGAGCTTAGAGGGCGGGCCCGTCACCGATGTCGGACGTCGTCGTAGGCACGGTGTTCGCGTCGTGAGACCTCTCGGGCGGTGCGGCACCACTCTCGCCAGCTGCCTGCCCCGTGGACGGGCGACATCCAGCCGTCGGTGGTGCGGACTATGCGGACGCCGTCGGAGTCGAGCCAGCGCGCGATGAGGCCTACTTCTTCCGGTGACGCGCCGCGCAGCGGTGTGTCGTCCGGGACCACCGTTTCGGCGGAGGCCGTGATGGCCTCGACGACGGGCATCGGGTGTACACGCCGAGGCGCCACGGCTGCGCCGGTGAGGCGGCCGTAGCGGACGACCGCGAGCTCCCACCCACCCTCGGGTGTTCGTCGGGCCGCCACGAGTTCCGCGATCGCCGCCACGGCCGCGAGCCGATGCATCCGCGCGAGCATGTCGGCGAGGATTGCGAGACGGTCGCGCAGGCGCGCCGCGGACTCGAAGAGCTCGGAGTCCGCCAGCCGGGTGACCTTCGCTCGAGCGGCGAGCAAGACGGAGTCGTCGAGACCTGCTGCGAGAGCCAGGAACTTCTCGGGATACGACGCGTACTCCTCGGCCGACAGCAGCCCCGAGGACGCGGCTGCGCATCCACCGACCGCCGTCGGCGGGCAGTCACCCCCGTGCAGCTTCGACGCGGGGAGCCTGCGGGTGCACGTACGAATTCCCGCGTACTCCGCCACGAGGGCCGCAGCATCGGCCGCGTCGGCTCGCGCCGTGAACGGACCTAAACTGCCGGGCGTGGGTACACGGACGACCGACAGACGAGGAAAAGCCTCCGAGGTGGTCGTGATCCACCACCCCTTCTTCGGAAACTTCGAACGCCGGTTGTACGGAGGAATGTGGGCACTCAGAAGCCGGAGTTCGCGCACTCCGGCTTCGAGCCCGTGGGCGCACTCGACGTGATCGACGCCGACGGCGAGGTCGACCATCTCCTTCATGCGTCCACGAGTCTCGGAGCCCGTGAAGTAGTTGCGGACACGGCGCTGCAGATCGGTCGACGTGCCGACGTACAGCACCTCGTTTCCCGGGCCCTTGAACAGATACACGCCGGGCGTCCGCGGCAGGCCGGCGGCGAGGTGCCGCTTCGCCCGTTGGCCCGACGACACGTTCGGCAGGTAGTCGACCAGTTCGGCGTAACTGTGCACGCCCTGGTTTCCGACGCGTTCGATCAACGCGTGCAGGACGTCGACGGTCGCGCGTGCGTCGTCGAGAGCGCGGTGGGTGGGCCGAGTGCTGACCTGGAACAGGGAAGCCAACGCCGAAAGCTTGACCGACGGCGCCTCGTCGCGGGTGAGGACGCGTCGCGCCAGCTTGACCGTGCACAGGACCGAGAACTTGGGCCAGGCGACGTCGAGACGGCTGGCGGCAGCCCGCAGGAAGCCCATGTCGAATCTCGCGTTGTGTGCCACCAGCACTGCGCCCTGGGCGAATTCGAGGAACGCGGGCAGCACGCGTTCGATGCGTGGTGCGCCGATCAGCATCGCGGTCGTGATGCCGGTGAGTTCGACGATGTACGGCGGGATCGATCGGCCGGGATCGACGAGCGTCGCGAACTCGCCGACGACCTCGCCGCCCCGAATCTTCACGGCGCCGATCTCGGTGATCGCTTCGGTGTCCGCGCTGGCGCCCGTCGTCTCGAGGTCCACGACGACGAACGTCGTGTCGTGCAGAGGGGTGTCCAGTTCGTCGAACGTCAGCTGGATCGGAAGGCTCACAAGATCTGGACGCTAGACGGAAGCACCGACAACATGCGGGCTCGAGACCCGTCGTCGCCGAAGGTGTCGGAGGGCGTCGCTAGGTTCCCTCTCGACGGCCGAATCGGGCCTGTGGACGACGCTCGAACGATGAAAGAGACGAGGATCACATGATTGTCGACTGCAGTGATTGCAAGGTCCGCGACATCGCGTGCGCGGACTGCGTTGTCACGGTCCTTCTCGGGGCGCCGGGGTGGCCTTCCGGGGAGCGTGTGGACGTGCGCTCGCGTACCTCGAAAATCGACATCGACCAGGAAGAACTCGGTGCGATGGGTGTCCTCGCGGACGTCGGTCTCGTACCCCGTCTGCGTCTGGTGACGGACGACGATCAGCCGATGGACAGCTCGTCGTTACCGCCCCGTGACCATGAGGCCGACCAGCAAGCGATGTAGTCGAAAACGGAACTAATAGGGCTTGCCCGGCGCGTCGGGGTCGACACGGACGTATGCCGTTTCGTAACCTTCCTGAGACCTTGCGGAGTCTCGCCAATCCACACCGGAGTGGCGTCGCAAGTCACCGCCTAATCGGGACCTCGTGAGAGCCCCGAACCGGGAACCCGATTTCCACTGGGGTGAATCCCGCCGAATCGCTACCGCGTGCCGGTGGGTAGGGCTGATCTTCCCAGCCCGAACCCGTCAGCTAACTCGGTCGGCGGATGAGTGGAAGAAACGGAGCAACCCCTTCTCGTGGCGTCACACACTTCAACCCGTTCATTGCGTCGAGTCCTCATAGCCGGCGCGATCACAGCCGGCGCAGTGGTCCTTCCCGCTGCTCCCGCAATGGCGGCCCCCATCACCATCCCCGGCGTCGGAACCTTCGAAGTTCCGGAAATCCCGGGCATTCAGCTTCCGACCGAGCTCCCGGGCCTGCCCAGGGCGCCCGCGTTGCCGGGTGCTCCCGCAGGTTTTGCTCCGCAGGTCACGCCCGCCGCCAAGGCCGTTCAGGCCGCAGAGTCCAAGATCGGTGCCCCGTACGTCTACGGTGCGTCGGGCCCCGACTCCTTCGATTGCTCGGGTCTCGTGCAGTGGGCATACAAGCAGGCCGGTATCAGCCTGCCGCGCACCAGCTACGACCAGGCAGCAGCAGGAACTCCTGTTTCTCAGTCCGACTTGCAGCCCGGTGACGTGATCTCCTTCTACGGCGGATCGCACTCGGGAATCTACGTCGGCAACGGCAACGTCGTTCACGCGTCCACGTCCGGTGTTCCGGTCAAGGTCGCACCGGTCGCGTCGATGCCGTACGACGGAGCGCGCCGCTACTGACGTCTGTTACCGGACGCCAGCATGATCTACCGACGAGCAGCATCGGAACCGAGCCCACCGGCTCGTGATGTCCGGTGCTGCTCTCGTCGTGTGAGGCCTCGTGACACGACAGTGTCACGGCCTGCCGGAAAGTTGTGGGTTGTCACAACGATTCGGCATCGAATGGACAGCAATCCCGTCTTTTCGTAGCCTGGCAAAGCTGTTCGTCAGGAATTCACGTACCGTTCGTGCGGGAATTCCGGCGAATTGCCGACGTCAAACCTGTCCACAAGACCTAGTCCGTGGGTATGGTTCGTTTTCGAATTGTTATCCCCACCGAGGGGCCGTTTGCGCGGTTCGATCCGGTGGTCTCGGCAAGAACGGAGAGTCACCTCCTCGTGGCGACACCGACCGTCAAACGCGTCACTCGTTCCAAACGCGCTGTGCTGACCGCTGCTCTGGCTGCGTGCCTCCTCGCGAGCCCGACGGCGATCGCGCACGCGCAGCCGCAGATCGGCAGCGCGACCGATGCTCAGACCCGCCTCGCCGACCTGTCTCGCGAATCGGAGCAGACCACCGAGGCCCTGCACAACGCTCAGATCGACCTGGACGCCAAGACTGCGGCCCAGCGCGACGCGGAGGCCTCCGTGGACACCCATCGGGTGGCGCTGCAGGCGGCGGAAGACGCACTCGCGCAGTTGAAGCCGGCGATCGACAAGGTCGCGAACGTCAACTACCAGGGTGGAAGAACCAACCGCCTCTTCGCGGTCATGGTGAGCGACTCCCCGCAGCAGCTACTCGACCAGATGTCGGCTCTCGACGTCATCTCTGCCGAGACTGCCCGCCAGGTCGAGCAGTTCAAACAAGCCACCTCGGACGCACGTACTGCCGAGCAGGCGGCCGAGCAGGCCGCGGAGGCCGCGCGTACGGCCGCAGAGCAGGCCAAGATGGTCTCGGACGACCTCCAAGCGAAGCAGAGCGAACTGCAGAGCCAGATGGCCGACGTCATGGCCGCGTACGGTGCGCTGTCGAGCGACCAGCAGGCCGAGCTGGCTGGGACCCCGCTGCCTCCCGGATTCGATCTGAACAAGATCCTGCAGAACCTCGTCCCGGGATCGGGAATCGCGGCGTTGCAAGCAGGCATGACGCAGATCGGAAAGCCGTACGTCTGGGGCGCGACGGGTCCCGACGGGTTCGACTGCTCGGGCCTGGTCGTGTGGGCCTACAAGCAGGTCGGCAAGACGCTTCCACGGTCCAGCCAGGCTCAGGCCCAAGGCGGAACGCCGGTGGACCAGAAGGATCTTCAGCCCGGCGACGTCGTGCTGTTCTATCCAGATGCCTCGCATGTGGGGCTCTACGCGGGCAACGGCAACGTGCTGCACGCGTCGACGTTCGGCGTGCCCGTCAAGGTGCAGTCGATGGCCTCGTTCCCGTTCTACGGTGCCCGTCGCTACTGATCGACGACTCCGATCGGCCGTGACCCGTTCCTGGGTCGCGGCCGTCGTCGTCGCGATGGCCTTGCTGACAGCGTGCAGTGCACCGGTGGCCGACGCCCCCGCGTCGCCCGCCGGGGAGCCGCCTGCGAATCCGTACGAGGAACAACGACGAGAAGGCGTCGAACAGCTGCTCGATCGATGGGCCGACGCCGTGCGCACGAACGACGCCACCGCGCTGGCCGATCTGGTCGACCCCGCGGCGGCGCCGGAGTTCCTGCAGGCTCAGATCTCCCGCGCCGACAACCTTTCGGGCGTTCCGCTGTCGGACTGGGGATACGAACTCGTCGACGAACCGGAAACACCGGTCCCGTCCGAGGTGGCGTCGCCGTTGAACGCCGCAGATGTCTGGGCGCCGTCCGTCGTTCTCCGTTACTCGATCGAGGGCACCGACGACGTCCCGACGCGCAGGCCGGTGTCACTGCTGGTCGCCGAGCGCGGCGACCGATGGCGGATCGTCTCCGATGCGGACGTCGCCGGGATCGACCGACACACGTGGCGTGGGCCGTGGGATTTCGGACCGGTGTCCACGACGCAGGTTTCGACGGCAGGCGGCACGTCCGTCGTCGTCGCTCATCCGGAGCAGACGGCGCTCGCAGGCGCAATCGCGCGCGAGCTTCCCGGCGCGATCGACGCCGTCTCCGGTTTCTGGGGTGAAGAGTGGCGTCGCGCCGCGGTCGTGTTCGTCACCGGCTCGCCGGAGGAATTTGCCGCGGTGGTGGGGGAGAATGCCGCAGGTGCGAACGTCGCCGCGGTCTCGATGTCGGACAAGGTCGACCCGGGCCGACCCGTCGCCGGGCAACGCGTGGTGTTCGGGCCCGCCGCATCCGACCGGCTCACCGAGTTCACGACACGATCGGTGTTGCGTCACGAACTCACCCATGTCGCCGCCAGGTCCACCACGGTCGACGGATCTCCGATGTGGATGCTCGAAGGATTCGCCGACTACTCGGGTTACCGCGACACGGGCGCGTCGTTCGGACAACTCGCGCCGACACTGAGCAGGCTGGTCGCGGTCGGGGGACCGCCGACGGTTCTGCCGGTGGACGGCGATTTCACCGCGGGCGGCACGCGGTCGACATTGGCGTACGAAGCGGCGTGGTCGGTGGCGGCGTTCGTCGCCGAGCGGTTCGGCGAGGACGCACTCCGGTCGCTGTACGAGCGAATGGCCGACGGGCCGAAGTCGGCGGCCGACGTCGACCGAGTGTTCTCCGAGGTGCTCGGTACCGGGACCGACGATGTCGTTGATCAGTGGGGGTCGTGGGTGGCGACGCAGTCACGTTGACCTACGCTCGAGCGATGCGTCGGACCTTGTTGGTGACGAACGACTTTCCGCCCAGGCCCGGTGGGATCCAGTCCTACCTGCACACGTTCGCCAGTCAGCTACCTGCCGAGGAACTGGTGGTCTACGCCCCGCGGTGGCGCGGCGACAGTCACGTGAAGTTCGATGCACGCCAGCCCTTCGAGGTGGTCCGGCACCCCACGACGTTGATGCTGCCGACGCCGCTCGTCGCCCGTCGTGCCGCGTCGTTGGTCCAGTCCCACGAATGCGACAGCGTCTGGTTCGGTGCTGCAGCGCCGCTCGCCGTCATGGCGCCCGTGCTGCGACGTGCGGGTGCCGAGACGATTCTCGCGAGCACCCACGGCCACGAGGTGGGCTGGTCGATGGTGCCCGGCGGGCGAGGCACGCTTCGACTGATCGGGAACTCCGTCGACACGGTCACGTACGTCAGCAAGTACACGCGCAAGCGATTCGCGTCGGCGTTCGGCGCGCAGGCCGCTCTCGAACACCTCCCGCCCGGCGTCGACACCACACGCTTCGCACCGGACCCCGGTGCGCGTGAAGAGCTCCGTGCGCGTTACGGATTGGGGGATCGGCCCACCGTTCTCTGCCTGTCACGCCTCGTTCCGCGCAAGGGGCAGGACATGTTGATTCGGTCGATCGCCGCGGTGCGTGAGCGCGTCGACGGTGCCGTCCTGGTGATCGTCGGCGGCGGCCCGTACGAGGGCGCGCTCCGCGAACTCGCGCGCACGGCGGGCGTCGAGAAGCACGTGATCTTCACGGGCACGGTGCCGTCCGCGGAACTCGCCGCACACCACACCATCGCCGACGTCTTCGCGATGCCGAGCCGGACTCGTGGTGCCGGACTCGACGTCGAGGGTCTCGGCATCGTCTACCTCGAAGCGTCCGCGACGGGTGTACCCGTCGTGGCCGGAATGTCCGGCGGCGCACCGGAAACGGTGCAGCAGAACAAGACCGGATACGTCGTCGACGGTCGATCGACGCAGGAGATCGTCGATGCGCTGGTGCGTCTGCTCGCCGACCCGACCCTCGCTGCATCGATGGGCAACGCGGGCCGGGCCTGGGTCGAGAAAGAGTGGCGCTGGGACACTCTGGCCCAGCGTCTCCGTTCGTTCATGCGCTGATGCGCCCGTGCGCGGATAGTTGGACCATGGTCCGACTATCCGCGCACGGGCGGCGTAGCCGCACTACTTGACGTAGAGCGCCTCGATCTCGTCCGCGTAGGACTTGGTGATCACGTTCCGCTTCAGCTTCATGGTCGGCGTCATCTCGCCTGCCTCCTCGGTGAAGTCCGCGGGCAGGATGCGGTACTTCTTGATGGCCTCGGCGTGAGACACCGATGTGTTGGCATCGGCGATCGCGGCATCGATCTCGGAACGCAGATCCGCGTCGTCGGCCAGGTCGGCCGCTCCCGCACCGGACGGCTTGCCGTGCGCGGACTTCCAGCCGCTGAGCGCGTCGTCGTCGAGGGTCACCAAGGCGCCGATGAACGGCTTCTGGTCGCCGACGACGATGGCCTGACTGATCAACGGGTGCGCACGCAACCGGTCCTCGAGGCCCGCGGGGGAGACGTTCTTGCCGCCCGCGGTGACGATCAGTTCCTTCTTGCGGCCCGTGATGGTGATGTAGCCGTCGTCGTCGAGCGAACCGAGATCGCCTGTGCGGAACCAGCCGTCGTCGAACGCGTCCGCGGACGCGTCGTCGTTGCGCCAGTAGCCGGAGAACACGACGGGGCCGTGCAGTTGGATCTCACCGTCGTCGGCGATACGAACTGCATTGCCGGGCAACGGTTGTCCCACCGATCCGACATGCTGGTGGCCGATGGTGTTGACTGCGAACGCAGCGCTGGTCTCGGTCAGTCCGTAACCTTCGTAGATCGGTACGCCCACGCCGCGGTAGAAGTGTCCGAGCCTCGCGCCGAGCGGTGCGCCGCCGGAGATCGCGAGCCTGCACCGACCTCCCAGTGCCGCACGAAGTTTCGAGTAGACGAGCTTGTCGAAAACGGCGTGCTTGAGCCGAAGTACCAGTCCCGCACCGGAATCCTGCGCTTCGCTCCATGCGACGGCCGTCTCCGCTGCGGCGTCGAAGATTCGGCCCTTGCCGTCGGCGTGTGCCTTCTGCTTCGCCGTGTTGAAGACCTTCTCGAAGACGCGGGGCACCGACAGGATGAAATCGGGCTGGAACGAGCCGAACGTGCTCACGAGGTTCGGAATGTCGTTCGTGTGCCCGATCGTCGTGCCCGCGTCGAAGGCGGCGATCGTGACCGCGCGGGCGAGAACGTGCGCCATCGGCAGGAACATCAACGTGCGGCTGTGCTCGTTCAGCAACGACTTCAGGCTGGTCTCGCGGATTCCGCGAGACTCCGCGACGAGATTGGCGTGGGTGAGTTGAACGCCCTTGGGGCGGCCCGTCGTTCCCGAGGTGTAGATCAGAGTGGCGGGATCGGACGCCTTCAGCGCTCCGACGCGCTGCTCGACGACAGCGTCGTTGATCTGGGTGCCGAGCCGAGTGAGTTCGGCGATCGCACCCGAGTCCGGGGAGTCGCCGTCGATGCGGAACGTTCGTGTCACGGATGCGGCGGCTGCGACGACGTCGGCCGTCTCGGTGGCGTGCTCCTCGGTCTCCAAGATCACCAGAACCGGCTCGGCGTCGGACAGAATCCACTCGACCTGCCCGGCGGACGACGTCTCGTAGATCGGCACGGTGACCCCGCCCGCGGACCAGATGGCGTAGTCGACGACCGACCACTCGTAGCGCGTCGACGACATGAGTGCGACGCGATCTCCCTGGCCGACACCGGCGGCGATCAGGCCTTTGGCGACGGCGACGACTTCGTCCGCGAAGACCCGTGCCGTGACGTCGGTCCACGTGCCGTCGACGAGGCGTCGGAACGCCACCGACGAAGGCGCACTCGCCCGGCGCTCGTAGACGGTGGCGACCGTCGACGCCCCGTCTTCCACGTCGAAGTGGGCGGGCACAGTGAACTCACGCACGGGGAACCTCCATGGGCGCATCGGTAGCTGTACTAACGAGTAGCTTGATCGGTCTCACTGTAGACCGGAAGTTCGAGCGCATACGTCCGCCTCACGTGCGACGCGGTACCGCGATGTGTGAAGCTCTTCCGATGAGCAGTATCCAAGTGGCCGACCAGACTTTTCTCGCGGTGCCGGGCGATCGCATCCACGACGCGGTGTCCCCGCGCGAGCGGTGGAGAAGATGGTGGCCGGACCTTCGGCTCACGGTCACGCAGGATCGTGGGGAGCAGGGCATCCGGTGGGCCGTCGAGGGCGCGTTGACGGGAACGATGGAGATCTGGCTGGAGCCCGTGCCGGTCGTCGACGGTGTGATCGTCCATTACTTTCTGCACGCCGAGCCGAGCGTCACCGGTGCAGGGCTCGATCTCGCGGCCGAGAACCGTCGCCGCAGGGTTGCCGGGAAGGCCGTGACGTTCGAGCTCAAGCGCGAGCTAGAGGCAGGTAGGCCTGCAGGCGAACGACCGGAGCACGCGCGCGACTAGTTTCGCCTCCGCGGGGTATGTCGGCGTCCGGACCGCGTTGTGTGTTCGACGAGGGATCGTGTGTGATGGAGCCTGCAGGAATGACCCGTAGGGGTCGGCTCGCGACGGAAGTATCGAAGAGCAGAGAGGAAGCGGACCAACAGCATGGCCGAGAAAACTCAGAGGTCGATCACGGTCGACGCTCCGTCCGCGCAGGTCATGGACGTGATCGCAGACTTCGACGCGTATCCGTCGTGGGTGTCGGCGGCGAAGTCCGTCGAGGTCCTCGAGGTGGGCGCGTCGGGCCGTGCCGATCGAGTGCGATTCGTTCTCGACGCGGGCATGGTCAAGGACACGTACGAGTTGCAGTACGTGTGGTCGGCCGACGGTATGGCCGTCTCCTGGGAGCTCGTGCAGGGAGAGATGCAGAAGTCGCAGTCCGGTTCCTACACGTTGAAGGACAACGGCGCCGGCGGTACCGACGTGACCTACGAGCTGACGGTCGATCTGAACATCCCGATGATCGGGTTGTTCAAGCGCAAGGCCGAGAAGGTCATCACGGACACCGCGCTGAAAGAGCTCAAGAAGCGGGTCGAAGGCTGACGACCGTTCGGCTGTTCGTCGGCAAGGGCGGGGCGGGCAAGACGACGATCGCTGCGAAGGCAGCGCTCGACGCGGCACGTGCAGGCAGTCGTTCGCTGGTCGTCTCGTTCGACCAGGCGCACTCCACATCGGACGTCGTGGATCTGCCGTCGAGCGGTGGTGCACGGGGGCGAATCGTCTCGGTTGCCGACCGGCTCGACGTGCTCGAACTCGACACCCTGGCGCTCGTCGAATCGAGTTACCGCTCGCTCGCCGCACTGCTGTCGGTCGCGCGAACCGGCCACGAACACGGGGTCCGGTTCGGCGCGATCGACCCTGAGGAGGTCGTCGGTGCGCCGGGCGTTCAGGAGATGCTCGGACTGCACAGAATCGTCGAGCTGGTCGACGAAAACGCATGGGACACAGTGTTCGTCGACCTCCCGTCGACGGCGGACGCCCTACGCACCCTGCAGCTGCCGTCGCTCGTGACGGGATACGTCGAACGGCTGTGGCCGCAGCACGACCGCATCGTCGCAGGGACGGGGGCGGACCCCCGGCTGACCATCGTCGTCGCGTTTCTCGAGCGCGTCGTCGCGAATGCCGACGCCGTCCATGAGCTGCTGTTCGACCGCGAACGGACGTCGGCGACCGTCGTCGCCACTCCGGAACGCGTGGGCATAGCCGAGGCGCGACGGACCATGTCGGCGGCGGTCCTGATGGGTCTGAATGTCGATACCGTCGTCGTCAACAAGGTTCTGCCACAATTGAATTCGCCGTCCGTCGGGTTGGTGGGCGCGCACCCGGCCGTGTTCTGGTTCGAGGGATGGCGATCCGCTCAGCAGGCGGTGCTGCACGACTTCGCGCACCTGGCGGCCGGAGCGACACTGGTGGTCGTGGAACGGTCCGTGCAGGAACCGGTAGGGTTGGCCTCTCTCGATGCGCTCACGGCCGAGCACAGAACTGCGAACGCCCGACCGGACGAGCGTCGAGGCACACCAGCAGTTGCACGGGAGTCGGGGTCGGGGTTGGAGTCGGTGTACACGATGACGATGCACCTTCCGGTCGTCGACACGTCTTCGCTGACGCTGGGGCGAGTGGAGGACGATGTGATCATCGGCGCCGACGGCGTGCGGACGCGTGTGCGTCTGGCGTCGGTGCTTCGTCGTTGCGTCGTCGTCGGCGCGGAGTTCGACGACGAGAATCTGGTGATCAGGTTCGCGCCCGACCCGAATGTCTGGCCGGTGTGAGGGGAGGCGTCGGATGACATCCGAACATTCCGATGTCGCGGCCGAGCTGTGGGCCCTCGCCGAAACGGTGCTCACGCGTCTCGAGCCCATTCTTGCGCGCGCGGTCGAGGGTCAGGCGCAGGCATCCGAGCAGGGATGCAGTTGGTGTCCCGTGTGTGCGCTCGCGGCCCTGATCCGTGGCGAGCAGCACGATCTGCTCACGCTGATGGCGACCGAAGGGGCGACGGTCGTCGCGATGATCCGGCAGGTCGTCTCGGAACATTCGAACAGTGCAGCACACGCCGGCGCCGGCGCCCAGGAACCGCCGAATGCGAGGGCCGACGCGGACATTCGTGAAACCGCTCACATGCAGGAGCCGGATATTGCGCCCGACACGGAAGAGTCGGGAGTTCGACGGGCAGGTTTCGTACCCATTACGGTGAACGTGAAGAGCTCGGCGTCGGGCAACCGAGGTAAAGACGAGAATCGAGACATCTGAACATCCGGTTCCGATCGGGCGGTCAGTCGTAGAGCCGTTGGGGGGCGGCGAAGAAAGGTCGGACAATGAAGCGGCAACGCGACGCCTTCACCATCGGAATCGACGTGGGTGGCACCAGCCTTCGGGCATCGGTGGTCGACTCTTCCGGGCAGGTCATCGATTCCACGCAGTCGCCGACGCCGCATTCGGCGAAGGCTCTCGAGCACGGACTCGACCGTGCGGTTCAGGAACTGGCTGCGCGACACCCTGTTTCGGCAGTCGGCCTCGCTGTCGCCGGCTTCGTCGACGCGGACAGGACCTCGGTACGCTTCGCGCCCCACCTGCCGTGGGTCGACACTCCCGTCGCGAAGCAGATGAGCGATCGCATCGGCCTTCCGGTCGTTCTCGAGCACGACGCGAACTCGGCTGCCTGGGCCGAATACCGATTCGGCGCTGCCGCGGACGGCAAGAACGTCGTCATGGTGGCGATCGGAACGGGCATCGGTGCAGCGCTGCTGATCGACGGCAAGATCTACCGCGGAAGCTTCGGTGTGGCCCCGGAACTCGGACACATCCAGGTGGTTCCCGACGGCCGCGCGTGCCCGTGCGGTAAGCGCGGGTGTTGGGAACGCTATTGCAGTGGAACGGCTTTGGTCGACACGGCGGTCGAGTTGCTCGCTGCGGACGATCGGGGATCGTCGAACATCCTGGCGCGGGACGTGTTTCTCGACCCGGGTTCCCTGACCGGTCGTCGCATCGCGTCGGCCGCGCACGAGGGCGACGTCATCGCGCGACGCACGATGGAGGATTTCGCGCGGTGGCTCGGCGTCGGTCTGTCGTTGGTCAGCGACGTCTACGACCCCGACCTGATCGTCATCGCGGGTGGCGTGGCGACGTCGTCGGATCAATTCCTCGACAAGGCGAGGGAGCACTACGCGTCGCTCGTCACCGGAGCCGGACATCGGCCTGTCGCCACGATTCGCAGCACGCAGCTCGGCGAAGCGGCCGGCATGATCGGTGCAGCGGACCTCGCGCGCTCGGAGTTCGTTGTCACCAGTCGGTGAACAGCATGTGACCTCTGTCCCCACCTTCGCGGTGATGTGGCTGCCGTCATAAACGGTAGGTAGAGTCACCAGCGAATCAGTAGGTGGGACCGTCGGACGAAAGTGCGTTTTCGGACCGGACAAGAATCGAATCAGGAAGGACGCCATGTGGTACTGGCTGTTCAAGTACGTGCTCATCGGTCCACTCCTGGTTGCGTTGGGTAGACCGACGATCGAAGGCCTCGAGAACATTCCGGCCCGTGGGCCGATGATTCTGGCGAGCAATCATCAGGCGGTGCTGGACTCGTTCTACCTGCCTCTCAAGGTGACGCGTCGTATCACGTTCCTCGCCAAGAGCGAGTACTTCACCGGACCCGGTCTCAAGGGCGCGTTTCAGAAGTGGTTCTTCACGGCGGTGGGTCAGGTCCCGATCGACCGGACCGGAGCGGACGCGGCCCAGGACGCACTCAACGCGGGCGCCCGCGTGATCGGCAAGGGCAAGCTTCTCGGTATCTACCCCGAGGGCACTCGGTCGCCCGACGGACGTCTGTACAAGGGCAAGACCGGCATGGCGCGTCTCGCGCTGCAGACCGGGGTTCAGGTCGTTCCCGTCGCGATGATCGGTACCGACAAGATGAACCCCATCGGGTCGAAGGTGTGGCGTCCGGCCAAGATCACCATCAAGATCGGCAAGCCGATCGACTTCTCTCGGTTCGAGGGCATGGCGGGCAACCGCTTCGTCGAACGTGCGGTGACCGACGAGGTCATGTACGAACTGATGCTTCTGTCGGGTCAGGAATACGTCGACGTCTACGCCGCCTCGCTGAAGAAGACCGCGGCCCCCGCGGACGGGGGCGCCGAGCGTCTCCCCGAGACGAAGGCCAGCTAGGCGCGTCGCGCGAGAGGTGTTGCGGCGCATGCCGCGACGACGATCGCCGCAATTCCCCACCACACGTACGACGACGCTGCGATCTGGTCCCACATCGGCCAGCCCAGGCCGGACCAGCGTCCGACGGCAAGCTGCCAGTGCGGTGCGAAATGCAGGACGACGACACCGATTCCGACGAATGCCAGCGCGACGACATTGCGTCGACGCCAGGCGAGCGTGCCGAGCGCGACGAGGAACGGCACCGTCCAGACCCAGTGGTGGGACCACGACACCGGTGACACCAACAGCCCGAACACAGCGTTCACTCCGAGCGCGAGGGCGGTCTGGTGCGTCGCGAAGGCGCGTCGCATCGCGTAGAACGTGACCGCCAGCAGCATCAGTGACAGCACAATCCACAGCATCGAGCGGACGGAATCGTCCATGCCGAGTCGCGCGAGCATTCCGGTGATGCTCTGGTTGGCGGGATAGGCGGGACGCCCGATCCGATCGGAGTCGACGAGAACTTTGGTCCAGTACTGCAGCGAGTCGGAGAACGTGGCGACGAATCCGAGCGCCGTGAACGCGAGGAAGCTGACGCCGGTGACTATCGCCGCTCGAAAGTCCTTGCGGAACAGGAAGAACAGGACGAACACGGCAGGCGTCAGCTTGACGGCGGCGACGAATCCGACGAGGGCGCCCCGGGGCCACGGAGTCTTCTTCGGAAGGCAATCCGCAGCGACGAACGCCATCAGCAGGATGTTGATCTGCCCGTAGTCGAACGTCGAGAACACCGGCTCGAGAATCATGGACACCGCGAACACCGCGCCTGCCGCCCACAGCATCAAAGTTCGCGGCGAGTACCCGAGGGACACCAGCGTGAGTACGATCGTGCCGAACAGCAGGGCCAACGACAGCACCGTGACGACGATCCCCGCCCAGTGCAGCGTGATCAGCGACAACGGTCCGAAGATCACCGCCGCGATGGGCGGGTAGGTGAACGGAAGTGTGTTGCCCAGCGCGGTCGGCGGCATCTCGCCGTACAGCGGTGTCCCGGACATGAACACCCCACCACCGAGGCGGTACACGTCGAGGTCGATTCGGTAGTAGTCGCCGAGCGCACGAAGTCCGGGGAACCCGACCAAGTTGTAGGCGAGCCCCACTATCGCCGCCACCAGCACGGCAGCGCACGCGACGGGAACGAGCCCCGTCGCCCGGGGGCGTCGGCGCGGTGCGGCGACGTCGTTCGCAGCCGGTTCGGGCGTACCGGCGTCGGACAGCGTGGTGAGGTCGGGTGGCGTCAACGAAACTTCCTTCTGATGGCGGTCGATCTCTGTCGGCACCGGCGTCGGCGCTACTGTGTCTTCTCGTGCGCTACTTCTACGACACAGAGTTCATCGAAGATGGTCGCACAATCGACCTCGTCTCGATCGGGGTCGTCGCGGAGGACGGTCGCGAATTCTATGCGGTGTCCTCGGAGTTCGACCCCGAGCGCGCGGGCAAGTGGGTTCGACGCAACGTGCTGCCGAAGCTGCCACCGTACTCGTCGCCGCTGTGGAAGAGCCGTGCGCGGATTCGTGACGAGCTGCTGGACTTCCTCGTCCCGACGCCGGGTGCCGACGTCGAACTGTGGGCTTGGGTCGCGGCCTACGACCACGTTGCGCTGTGCCAGTTGTGGGGCGACATGACGGAATTGCCCCGCTCACTGCCGCGGTTCACCCGCGAGCTTCGTCAGCTGTGGGAAGACCGGGGAAGCCCCTACCTGCCGTCGGCGCCGGACGACGCGCACGACGCACTGGCCGACGCCCGTCACAATCTCGCGAAGTTCCGGGCGATCGAAGCCGCGTCGCTCTGATCTCGGCTGTCGGCCACCCTCATCATTTTTGCAGGCTCCACTCCCAGCTCTGGAGGCCGGTTTCGGCGTGGCCGCATCAGCGAATATCCTGGGGCACGTGAACTGGACTGTCGACGTACCCATCGATCGTTTGCCCGAGCTCCCGCCTCTGTCTCCGACATTGCGGTCGCAGCTCGACGACGCGCTCGCCAAGCCTGCTGCCCAGCAGCCCAACTGGGACGCGTCGCAGGCCGAGAACATGCGCAAGGTGCTCGAGAGTGTGCCGCCCATCACCGTTGCCGGCGAGGTCGAGTCGCTGTCGGATCAGCTCGCCGCCGTCGCACGCGGCGAAGCGTTCCTGCTGCAGGGCGGTGATTGCGCCGAGACGTTCGTCGACAACACCGAGCCCCACATCAAGGGCAACATCCGAACGTTGCTGCAGATGGCCGTCGTGCTCACGTACGGCGCCAGCATGCCGGTCGTCAAGGTCGGCCGCATCGCCGGCCAGTACGCCAAGCCGCGGTCGTCGAACACCGATGCGCTCGGTCTGCAGTCGTACCGGGGCGACATGGTCAATGCGCTCGTCGCCGACGAGGCGGTTCGCCGTCACGACCCGTCGCGCCTCGTACGCGCCTACGCGAACGCCAGCGCCGCGATGAACCTGGTCCGCGCGCTCACCGGGTCGGGTATGGCCGATCTGCACCGAGTGCATGACTGGAACCGCGAATTCGTGCAGAGCTCGCCCGCGGGTGCCCGCTACGAGGCGCTCGCCGGCGAGATCGACCGCGGACTGCGCTTCATGGACGCGTGCGGCGTGACGGATCCGAATCTCGAGGCCGCACAGATCTTCGCCAGCCACGAGGCACTGGTTCTGGACTACGAACGCGCCATGCTGCGCCTCGACAACGCCGACGCCGACAATCCCAAGCTGTACGACCTGTCGGCACACTTCCTGTGGATCGGTGACCGAACCAGGCAGCTCGACGGTGCTCACATCGCGTTCGCCGAAATGATCCAGAACCCGATCGGCTTGAAGATCGGTCCGACGACGACGCCCGAGATGGCGCTCGAATACGTCGAACGTCTCGACCCGACCAACAAGCCGGGTCGTCTGACGCTCATTTCGCGCATGGGCAACGGCAAGGTCCGCGACCTGCTGCCGGCCATCGTCGAGAAGGTGCAGGCGTCCGGGCACCAGGTCATCTGGCAGTGCGACCCGATGCACGGAAACACGCACGAGGCATCGACGGGCTACAAGACGCGCCACTTCGACCGCATCGTCGACGAGGTCCAGGGCTTCTTCGAGGTCCACCGCGGCCTCGGCACCCATCCCGGCGGCATCCACGTCGAGCTGACCGGGGACAACGTCACCGAATGCCTGGGTGGCGCGCAGGACATCTCCGACCTCGACCTGTCGGGCCGCTACGAGACGGCGTGCGACCCGCGCCTGAACACCCAGCAGTCGCTGGAACTGGCGTTCCTCGTCGCCGAGATGTTGCGCGGCTGACGAAACGCTCGCCGAACGATTCAGGGAAGCGAGACGACGGACACCGGCGAGCCCGGGGCCACTCTGGTACCCGGGCTCGGGTTCTGCGAGATGACGAGCGATCCATCGGTGTCGACCACCTGACGGACCGTGAAGCCCAGCTCGAGACCCTGTACGGTCTCGCGTGCCGACCCGACCGACCTGCCCAGCAGTGACGGCACGGTGATCGAGTTCGACACCGTCAGTCGTACGGACGTGCCTGCGGTCACCGACGTGCCGATCTTCGGATTCGTGCCGATGACGGATCCGCCGTCCACGCGCTTGTCGAACTCGACGTCGGTGCCCGACACCGTGATTCCCACGGCAGCCAGGGCGGCGACGGCGTCGGACTCGCTCATCTTCTCGACGTTCGGAACGTCGACCGGGGGAGCGCCCTTCGAACGCAGGATCTTGACGGTGTCGCCGACCGAGAGTGTCGTGCCGGGCGGCGGATCCAGCGCGGCGACGCCGCCGACCGGTGCCGTCGTGCTGAACGCCTCGCCGCCGTCGACCGGTTCGAACGTCAGGTCCCGTAGCTGTTGCTGCATGTCCCCGATCGCGATGTTCGGCGCGATGTCCGGGACCACGGGTGACCCGAGAGACACGAGCAGAGACACGGTGTCGCCCTTGGGGATACGTGAGCCGGTCGCGGGATCGGTGCCGATCAACGCGTCGACCGGCACGGTGTCCGAATACGTGCCTCGCGTATCCGTCGTCAGCCCGGCGGCCTCGATTTCCGACGTCGCCGATGCCACGTCCAATCCCTCGACGAGGGGAACGGACGTGTAGCGACCCGACCCCATCCACCAGCCGCCGATCCCGACGAGTACCGCCAGCAATGCGACGATGGTCAGCCAGACGACGATCGCTCGACGCGACCGATGGCGGTCCGCGTCGAAGTCGGGGAATCGATACTGACGCCGATCCGGCGGCGCAGGCGGGGGAGTGTCGTTGCCGGCCCATTGGTCTCGCGGCGTCGGTGCGGTCTGCACGCGGGTGTGCTGGACGCCGTCCGCGGAGGGGTCGGCGCGGACTTCGGTCGGCGGGACGGCGACGATCTCGGTTGCCGGTGAACGGGCGGGGTCGGGTCGCTCACCCGCGAAGGCCGTGGGCGCACCCAACGCGGCGGCACTGCGATGCTCCGCGGACCTGCGGGGCGCCGGGACACGATAGGGGGGCAACTCGAGCCGCGCG
This sequence comes from Rhodococcus sp. Eu-32, assembly GCF_003336925.1. NCBI lineage: Bacteria > Bacillati > Actinomycetota > Actinomycetes > Mycobacteriales > Nocardiaceae > Rhodococcus > Rhodococcus sp. Eu-32. Next base: position 77,555 of record NZ_QGNK01000008.1, read on the forward strand.
CAGACCGCACGCAGCGCACGGGCCATCTCGTCGGCGTTCTGGAAGCGGCCTGCCGGGTCGCGCACGGTGGCGCGTCGGACCAGGTCGTCGAACTCTTCCGGCACGCCCGCTATGGCGTCGCCCGGTCGCGGTACGTCGTTGTCGATGCGCTGGTAGGCGATGGACAAGGACGTGTCACCGGTGAACGGTGTCCGTCCCGTCAGAAGCTCGTACAGGACGACGCCCACGCCGTACACGTCGCTTCCGGCGTTCGCGGAACCGGTCGTCACCTGCTCCGGTGACAGGTAGGCCGCCGTGCCGAGAATCACACTGCTCGACGTCGCATTGGACGCTGCGACGGCCCTCACGAGTCCGAAATCGGCGATCTTCACGTCGCCCGAGTCCGAGATGAGAATGTTCTCCGGCTTGATGTCGCGGTGCACCAGACCGGCGCGGTGGGCGGTGCCGAGGGCATCGAGTACCGGACGTAGAACCGCAGCGGCGGCGTGCGGGGGCATCGGGCCGCGCTCGCGCAGGAGTTCGCGCAACGTGCCGCCCTCGACCAGTTCCATGACGAGGAACGCGTATTCTCCGTCGCGACCATGGTCGTAGACGGCGACAAGCCCTGGGTTGTTCAGCCGGGCAACGGCCCTGGCCTCGAACTCGAACCGGGCGACGAACTGGGGATCGTGGGCGAACTTCGGATCCATGATCTTGACCGCAACAGGCCGGTCCAGGCGTGTGTCGAGCCCTCGGTACACCGTGGACATGCCGCCGCGGGCGATAGGCGCGTCGATGCGATATCGCCTGTCGAGCATCGAACCCGCTGACGCGGACCCTACGGACATCACCTGGGGATCACCTCCATCGAAAGTCGCTACTCCGGCGATGGTAGCCAGCGCAGGTATCGCCTCAGTCTCGATGGACCGCGGTGCGGCCCTGGCTTTTCGTAACCGAGAGCGAACCCGTTAACGTTACCGGAGTGAGCACAATCCCTTACGCCGCCGACGTTCTCGACCCCTCCGAGTCCCTTCTGCAGCTGACCGACGTCAGCAAGGTTCTCGGCGTTCCCATCTCGCGTGTCGAGCAGATGCTGCGTGATCGGCATCTCATCGCGGTCAAGCGGAGCCGCGTTCCCGGCGTTCCCGAGGTGTTTCTCGACACCGAGGGCGGCAACGTGGTCAAGGGCCTGCCGGGTCTGCTCGCGGTGCTGCACGACGGCGGATACCAGGACGACGAAATCCTTCGGTGGCTGTTCGAGTCCGACGACAGCTTGCCCGGCCGTCCCGTCGACGCGATGCACGGGCACCTGATGCGCGAGGTGATCAGGCGCGCGCAGGCGATGGCCTTCTGAGTTTTCCGCGCGCGCTCGTCCACCCGGCGGACGCCAGCCCGGGAGCTGCGACGGACAACCGTCGCAGACCCCCGACACGTGCTCGCTGATGCAGCACGCGATAGCCGCCGTCCTCGACCTCGCGGAGGATGTCTCCGTACAGCGTCAGGGCGGTGCGCATTCCCGGACGAACCGCCGGATCCAGCATGTCGATGCCCGGCTCCGCGGTGCGATACACGGCGCGGGTATGGGCGATCAGATGCGCGAGCGCTCGTTCGAGACGCGCGTCGGTGCGACCTGTCTCGCGGCAATGGTGCAGCAGGCCCTCGTCGACACCGAACGCAGCGAGCTCGTCGGTAGGAAGGTAGATCCGGTCCCGGTCGAGGTCCTCGCCCATGTCGCGGATGAAGTTCGTCAGCTGGAATGCCTCGCCCAGCGCGGCGGCGGGTACTTCGGCGACGCGCCGATCCACCGCGGTGCCGAGGATCGGGAGCATCTCGAGGCCGATGACGGCCGCGGAGCCGTACATGTACTCGGTCAACTGGTCCATCGTTCGGTAGCGCGACCGGAACATCGGTGTGCCGGGAATGTCCATGCGCATCGAATGGAAGAAGGCGTAGAAGTACTCGTGCGGAATCGCATAGCGCTCGGTGGTGTCGACCAGTGCCCCGAGCACCCGATCGGACTTGCTACGGCCGAGAGCGCCGCCGTTCAGCGCGGCTCGAACATGGTGTTCGAGGACGTCGACCTTGGCGCTCGCCTCGCGGTCGATCGTCGAGTCGCTGTCGTTCGCGGTGAACTGCGCGTCCTCGGGTAGTTCCGGCAGTTCGACGTCGGCGGAATCGACGTCCACGTCGACGATGTCGTCGACCATCCTGGCGAATCCGTAGAGGGCGTGCACTGCCGCTCGTTTGTCCGCAGGCAGCAGCCGGGTCGCGAGGAAGTACGTCTTGCCGTGTTCGGCGTTCAGGTCCCTGCAGATCGCATAGGCGTCGTGCAGCGCTGGGTCGATCCCGTCGAGTTCACCCACGGTCTGCGGCTGAATTCTCGGCGGCGGGTGCGGGGGACGGCGTCGAGCGCAGTCGTAGCGGGTCGACTCGCGTCAACGACAGAGCGGCGACGACGGCAGCGAACGTCGCGAGAGCGACGTGCACGAACGTGTACAAACCGATGGAGCCGTCGGGCCGGAACACGAGCATCAGCCACGTCGACAGCCCGACGAGAATCATCAGCGTCCGGGTGGAGAGCGCGAACCCGGCCGCGATGGCAAGCGGCCACGAGTAGTACCACGGCAAGGCGGCGGGGGACAGGACGACCACCGCGACCATCGCGATGACGATGCCTTTCACGGCGTCGACCTCGGTGCGACGGAACTTCCACCATGTTGCGAGCACGACGACGACCAGCGCGATACCGCAGATCATGCGTGTCACTTCGAGGACCGGGGCCAGACGAATGTCGAGGAACCACGAGGTGCTGACGGTGACCAGATGGGCCATGATCGTGGGCAGCGACAGCCAGTTGATGATCTTCGCCGAACCCGACAAGGCTGTCAGCCAACCGATTCCGACGCCTGCCAGGGCCGACATCACAGCGAACACGCCCACGAAGACCGCGAAGCCGGCACCCGCGGTCTTCGCGAACGCGGCGATCGGTGACAGGGGCTTGCGGTTCTCCTCGATCGCTTTCTGCTTCTCGTGGATCATCCAGATCCACACGATGAACGGCAGGGCGAGGCCTGCCGTCGCCTTGATCGCCACACCGATCGCGACAAGCACGATACCTGCGATATGGCGTCGTTCGAGGACCAGAACGATGCCCGCAGCCATCAGTCCGACCATGAGCAGTTCGTTGTGGACGCCGCCGATCAGGTGGATGAGGACGAGAGGATTGAGCACAGCCAGCCACAGGGCGATCGCGGGTGTGCCACCGAGATGGTCGGCGAGACGCGGAACGGCCCACACCATCAGCGCGAGTCCGGGCAGCATGGCGAGGCGGAAGAACATCGTGCCGGCGATGACGTTGTCGCCCGTCACCGCGGTGATCGCCTGCCCGATGAGCAGGTGCAGCGGCCCGTAGGGTGCCGTCGTCGTGGTCCAGACGTTGCTGACGTTGTCGAGAAGGACGCCGGGGTTGGCGACGGGGCCGACGGCGTACGGGTCGAAGCCGTCGCGCAGCAGAGCGCCCTGCGCGAGGTAGGAGAACGCGTCGCGGCTGAACATCGGCACGGCGAGCAGCATCGGAGCGGTCCACGCGGGCACGACCCATCGCAGCTCGCCGAGCGTCGTGCGCCCGGCCAGCGTCGCGCGGCCGAGTCGAACCCACGCGATGATCATCAGCAGCACGCCGACCCACACGATGATGCTCGACAACACCAGACCGTGCCCGAAGCGCAACCAGGACAGGTGCATCGATTCGAGGAGCGGGTCGCGTCGTCGAACGCTGCCTGCGCCGAACCCGCCGAACGTGATCATGATTCCGCCGACGACACCGAGCAGCGCGGCATGGCCTTCAGGGCTACGCAGGAACGCCGACAAGCGCCTCACACGAGACGACGACGCTGGTGTCCTGGACGGGGAGTCGCTGGAATCCGTGGCACCCGAGGTGGCGGCATTCGACGAAATCGACGACATTGCCGGGTCATTCTCCTCTCGGATGGCTGCGGAAGGTGTGGCAGAAGGCGTGCTTTCCTTCCGGACCGGAGTCAGTTTAGTGCTTCCCGTCGTCGTCTCACGAACCGCGACGTTTCGGTGTGTGCAGCGTCGCGTGCAGTGACCCGCGGCCCGAGTACTCGTTCGGCGGCAAGTCTGCCGGAGACGAGGACCGTGGGCACGCCGACTCCTGGCGTGGTTGCCGATCCGGCGAGAACGACGTTGTCGACGCCTCGTACCAGGTTCTCACGTCGGAACGGCCCGGTCTGCCGAAACACGTGCGACGAAGAGAACGGGCTGCCGTGCAGCATGCCCTTGTCCGCCCAGGTCTTCGGGGTGTCCAGGTGGTCGACGACCATTTCCGCTGCCAGGTGCTCGTAGCCACGCTGCTCGAGCACGAGCTGGATCTCCCGCATGTACGGCTCGCCGAGGCTCGCCCAGTCGAGAGGCGCGCTGTCCAGATTGGGACACGGCGCCAGGATCGAGATCGGCTCGACCGTCTCGCCGCCACGCGTGATCAGCAACGACGGATCCGAGACGGCGGGGCGTGTGATCAGCAGCGACGGGTCTGCCATCAGCTGTCCGCGGCCGGCGCGGGCGGTGATACGGGTGAACGTGCGCGCCCACTCGTCGCCGAAATCGATGGTGTGGTGAGCTCGCGCCGGCCAGGTGTCGGTGACACGCGTCGGGACCGTGCCGTGGAAGACGACCGCCGACGGGGACACGAACGAATACCCGCGGCGTCGACCACGTGCGGTGATGCCTGCGCCGTCCAACAGGCGATCGACGACGGGCAGATCCGGCGTCAACACGATGGCGTCGCACGGGAAGCGGCGGCCGTCCGCGGTCACCACTGCCGTGACGCGTCCGTGTGCGACGTCGAGACCGGACACGTCGGCCCGAGTCACGACGGTGCCACCGTTGCGCACCAGTGCATCGGACATCGACCGGGCGATGGCCGACATGCCCCCTTCGGGGAAGTACACGCCCATCGACGTGTCCATGTGCGCGATCGCTCCGTACACGGCGAGAGCTTTCGCAGGCGCCATGCCCGCGTAGAGCGCCTGGAACGTGAAGACGCGGCGCAGCCGCTCGTCCTTCAGGTACGACCCGACGCGTGGTCCGAGCCTGCCGAAGCCGCCCAGGACGAGGAGTTTCGCCGTGTCGCGCAGCGCAGGTCGGCTGGACACGAGGTCGAGCGGTGAGTCGAAGTTCGAATCGATGTAGCGATCGAATTCCGCGTCGAAGATGGCCGCGAGCCAGCGACGAAGCCTGCGGTAGCCCTGGGATTCGTCCGGGCCACACGCCCGCTCGACTTCCGCGGCCATACCTTCGGGGTCGGAGAACACGTCGATATGGCTGCCGTCGGCGTAGCGCGTGTGATAGCTGGGCGACAGGGTCTTCAATCGCAACGGCGGCGACGTGCTGTCGAACGACTCGCCGACAGCACCCAACGCGGAAGCGATCAGCTCGGGCATCGTCAGAACGCTCGCCCCGTTGTCGATGTCGTACAGCGGCTGTCCGTCGTCGCCCGGCACCGTGTAGGTGCCGACGCGTCCGCCGACCGCATCGTCGCGTTCGAGCACGGTGACACGACGGCCTGCCCCGGTCAGATGAAGGGCTGCAGACAGCCCGGCCAACCCTGCGCCGACGACGACCACCGAGTCCGTCGGGCCGGCTATCGATCGTGGTGTGGACATGTGACCTCCGGAACCGATCAGTATTTCCGCTGCGTGGCAGCGATGGCGATGGCGTGCAGCCGGGTAGCGGCCTCCGCGTCGATGTCGGCGGCTGCCAACGTGTCGAGCGCGCGTTCGGTCAGTTCGGTGATCCGCTGCTCGACATCGTCGACAGCACCCAGATCCGTCAGGGCGGCACGAATGGCGTGGATCTGCTCGTCGGTGAGGTCCTCGGAACCCAGTGACGTGCGCAGCAGCGTCGCGACGTCGGCGTGACCGGCGTCGGCTCGCTGCAGTCCGACTGCCATCAGCACGGTCCGTTTGCCCTCACGAATGTCGTCGCCCGACGGCTTTCCGGTGACCGCGGGGTCTCCGAAGACGCCGAGCAGGTCGTCGCGCAGCTGGAAGGCGACGCCGATGTCCGTGCCGAAGGACCGCAGACTCGCCACGACGAGGTCCGACGCCCCCGCAATGGCGGCGCCCAGGTGCAGCGGGCGCTCGACCGTGTACGCGGCGGTCTTGAACCGGTTGACGCGCATCGCGGCGTCGACGGATTCGTCCCGTCCTGCCTCGGCTTCGATGTCGAGAAGCTGCCCGCCGAGGACCTCCGTGCGCATCGCCGACCACACCGGAGAGATGCGGGCCATGGCGGACGCGTCGAGTCCGGACTCCCGCAGCATGTCGTCGGCCCAGCACAGTGCGAGATCACCGAGCAGAATCGCGGCGGACTCACCGAAACGCGTCGCCGATCCGGACCACTGCTGCGCCCGATGCCGTTCGGCCAGTCCGACATGGACTGTCGGAAAGCCGCGCCGCGTGAGGGAGGCGTCGATGATGTCGTCGTGAATGAGCGCGCACGCCTGGATCAGTTCCAACGAGGCACACGCGCGAAGGACGGCGGACGCGTCCGGCCCGTGGCGGTCACCGCCCGCGCCGAGCCACGCCGTCCAGGCGAACGCGGGTCGAAGGCGTTTGCCGCCGCGAAGGACGAATGCGACGAGGTCGTCGACGGCGTCCGCGTACCCGCCGCCCAATGCGCCGACCAGCTGCCGTTTCGACGCGAAGAACTCGGTCAGCGCCGTCTCGACGAGCTGAGCGGTGTCTACGGATTCGTCGCGCACTGCGGTGTCGAGTCCACTCGATTCACGAGTGGGGGACGAGGTCAGGTCTCCGGACAGGGGATCCTCCGTAACGGGCAGGTGGGCGGGCTGGCCGGAGCCAAGCCTAATGGGTGATTCCGACAGACGAGCCTGCCGTGACGGCGCGCCCCCGGCGAAACTATGATGAGCCGGTGACATCCGATGCCGTCAGGGGGCGGTCAAGTGACGGGTGGGTGACTCGGACTCCATCGATAGTCGATCGCCTACGGACGTCGAGCGACTCCCGTATCCCGTTCTCGGTCGAGTTCTCGCCGCCTCGCGACCACGATGCCGAGGCTCGGCTCTGGCGTGCGGTTCGTGAGTTCGAACAGATGCAGCCTGCGTTCGTCTCGATGACGTACGGGGCAGGTGGGTCCACCCGCGATCGGACCGTTCGGGTGACCGGCCAGATCGCCGAGGAGACCACGTTGCTGCCCGTGGCGCATCTGACCGCGGTCTCGCACAGCATCGCCGAATTGCGGTCGATGGTCGGCGCTTACGCCGATCGCGGCATCTCCAACATTCTCGTGCTGCGCGGTGACCCGCCCGGCGATCCGTTGGGGGACTGGGAGAAGCACCCCGAGGGCGTCGAATACGCCGAGGAATTGGTGTGTCTCGTGCGGGAATTGGGCGATTTCCACGTCGGCGTCGCGTCGTTCCCCGAAGGCCACTATCGCGCGGTGGACCTCGAGCAGGACACGCGAGTGCTCGTGAACAAGCTGCGTGCGGGCGCCGAGTACTCGATCACCCAGATGTTCTTCGACGTCGACGACTATCTGCGCCTGCGTGATCGGGTGGTGGCCTTCGATCCCGAACAGGGTGCCAAGCCGATCATTCCCGAGATCATGCCGATCACGTCGCTGCGGTCGGTACGACGCGCACTGTCGTTGTCCGGTTCGGCGCTGCCTCGCCACATCGACGATCGGTTCGTCAAAGCTGCAGGCACCGGCTCGGAGGAGGACCGCGCGGCGGTGCGCGAGGTCGGCATCGAACTCGCGACGTCGATCGGAGAGCGGCTCATCGCCGAAGGCGCGCCTGCGCTGCACTTCATCACGCTGAACTTCGCGCGGGCTACCCGCGAGGTGCTCGTCAACCTGGGGCTGTCACCGGCTCGGGTCTGACCCCGGCGGTGTCACGAGCGGACGACTCTTCCACGTGAGGGCGCCGCGACCTCGGCGTCGATGCGATTGCACGCCCAGCCACAAATAGAGGCCGACGGACACCGGGTGCGCCGACGCGGCCGCCACCTGCCCGGTGAGGCGCCCGGGCCCGGACTCCGACCGCGCCGCAGCGACTCGTGCGACGACGGCTGCCGCGTACCCGAGCAGCCCGGCGCGGCGGACCGATCCGGATCCGTACACCGCGGCGACGGGAGGCACCAGGTAGGCGAGCGTCATCGCCGCCGAGATCGACGCGGTACCCGCCCGGCCGCCGAACGCGGACCACAGCCAGCGTGTGTATCCGTCGCGCAGGTCGTCCCAACCGTCGTACATGCGACAGCAGACGTAGCCCGCCCCCGACGCGACGGCGGTGCGATGGCCGCCGCGGCGTAGTACGCGTGCGATGTCGAGATCCTCGGTCGCGCTCGACGCGACGGAATCGTGTCCGCCGACGTCGCGGTAGGCGGCCGCGTCGAACACCATCATCTGACCGCACGCCACCACGGTGGAGGGCCGCAGCGATCGGTCGGCGACACGAACCGGCAGCGTCGACATCCACGAGAAGCTCAGCAACGGTTGCACGAGCCGTTCGGCGACGGTGGCCGCGAGTTGCTCGGGCCACGGGCACAGCAGCGCGACGCCGAGGAGGCGTCGGGCATCGACGGCGGCCGCGATCGCACCACTACCGAGTCGGACGTCGGCGTCGAGAAACACGAGAACGTCGGGGTCGAATGCGGCAGCGAGGTCGGCGAGGCGTCGGCACGCGGCGGCCTTGCCCGTCCAGCCGTCGGGCGGCGGATCCGTCTCGGACACGACGTGGAAGCGGGGATCTCCCTCCGTCGCGGCGTGCGCCGCAGCGGCCGTGTCGTCCGACGACCCGTCGTCCAGAATCATCACGGTCAGACGGCCCCGGTAATGCTGAGCGCGTAGATCGGCGATCAGAAGCGGCAGATCGCGTTCCTCGTCGCGCGCAGGAACACAGACCACGACGGACTCGGGTGTGGATCCGTCACGAGGGGGACGCAAGCGAGGCATGCTGGCGGCGTTTGCCACCGACATGACGGCGGACGCACACGCCAGAGCGGCGCCCGCCGATACGACGGGACGAGCAGAGATCACGCAGTAGGCGTGTTGTCGGGTCCGGCGCCCGCGGGTGCATCGGCGCCGACGCGTCCCACCGGCGGGTTACGCGTTACCCAAGCCATCGCCGCGACGATGGCCGCGACTCCGACGGTGACGCCGCCGACGATGCCCGCCCAACCGGCGAAACTCCTGGTGTTCGGATCCGGATAGCTGACCTCGGCCCGCATCGTGGTGACCTCGCCCGCAGGCAGTTTCCACGTGATGATGTTGTCGCCGTCGCGGGTTCCGTTGGTGGTTCCGATCCGCGCGGGGAACGCGATCGTGAACTGAACGTCCGAACCCTGCACGGGAACGGTTTGCAGGTCGGCCTTGCCGTCGAGAGTCACCTGGTCGCCGCTGCGGTGCAGTGCGATCTGGAAACTGCCGGTGGCCTGATCGTTCATCGAACCCAGCGTCTGCACATCGCCGAACGACAAGTCCGAGAACCGGGCCGTGGTGCCCACGTACCCGTCCTGCCTGTACTCCTCGATCCTGATCTTGTCCTGAAGCGTCGTCGGTGCGGTGAGCGTCGGACCGGTGTCGGTGTCCGACGCCGGAACCGTCGCCGCGACGATCTGACCCGACACACGATCGTCGGCGGAGATCCCCATCGACACCTGTACGCGGAGGCATCCGGTGAGCAGCGGCGCGACGAACAACGCCAGCGCGAGCGCCGACAACAGCCGACGGCGAGTACGGGATCTGCCTTCACGGGTTGTCGACTGCACAGCGACATCGTGCCAGACGCGGCCGCGTCACCGCGTCAGGGAGTTGCCGTTGCGGCGCGTCCGACTTCTCGGCGCAACGCGACGAGGAAAGGAATGCCGACGATGCCCATCGCGCAGAACCCGTAGATCGCCGAGAACCGCAGCTCGTCACCGGCGAGGAACACCGAGTGGGCCAGCGCCGAACCGAGCCATGTCCACACGAACAGAACGAGGGGAGCGGTGTCGGACATGCGCGAATCGGCCGTGCGGCGGACTGCGATTCGATCGCCGACGACGTCGATGACGGCGGCCATGATCAACGCCGTACCCAACCAGCCGAGATAGTTGCTGACCGGGATCGACGGAATTCCCGGCAGACCCGCCATGTCCGACGTCCAGGTCCATTGGCCGTCGGTGACCATCTGCGTGTCGAGGTAGAGGTCCCAGCCGACCATTCCGACGGCCGTCGCGACCACTCGGTGACGTCGTCGACGTCCCTCGGTCAGACCGCTGCGATCGAGCACGTAGCCCACCGCGCACCAGATCGGGTAGAAGCCGGCAGTCCAGGCCAACGGGACGACGGCCGGAACACCCAGGATGTCGGGACCGAGCCTGCCCGTCGCGTAGAAGTAGCTTCCGAACGGGAACCCGGTTGCGGTGCCGACGATCTCGGCCAGAATTCCGATGCCCGCTGTGGTCGCGAACAGCACCGACGCCCAGGCGACCCCCCGTGTGACGACGGCGTGCGCCAGCACCGCGGCCGCGAGGAACCCCACGACCGCCACGGTGACCACGTCGCGCCCTGTGCCCGAGACGAGAGGGTAGGTGATCTGAGATGCGATCGCTGCGGCGACGAGACCCCACACGAGCCGGTTCATCGGACCTTGTCACCTATCCAGCGACGTAGTCGTCCCTCGCGTGCGTCCTTCACGGCGATCCTGGCGGCGCTGCGGCCGGATGCGGCCGAGACTCCGCCGCCGGGGTGTGTCGATGCCCCCGTCAGATACAGACCGGGTGCGTCCGGAACTCGATGGGACGACAACTGCGGTATCGGTCGCCACATCATCATCTGATCCAGTGACATCTCGACGTGCATGATGTTGCCGCCGATCATCCCGAGTTCACGCTCGATGTCGGCCGGGGACTGCACGTGGCGCGCGAGAATCGACTCGTCGAAACCCGGTGCGTACGAGCTGATCTCGGCGACGATTCGGTCGCCTTCCCGCTCGGCCACGTCGCGGGCGTCGACGCGGCCCTCGTCCCCACGCCACGCCCGGTTCCCCGACAGGGTGTGCGGATGCCACTGCGACCACAGGGAGACCTGGTGTTGGCCCGGGGGAGCGACGCTCGGATCCAGTGCGGTGAAGGACATGCCGAGCACCATGGGAGTCGGAGGAAGTTCCCCGGCGGAGGCTGCCCCGTGCGCGAGACGCAGGTGGGCACGATCGCGCACCAGCAGTTGGAGTCCGCTCGTGGCGTGCGACGGGTCCTCCGCACTCGCGTAGCGGGGGAGTGCGTCGGTCGCGAGACGGACGGCCATGCCGATCCCCGGTCCGACGCGGACAGCTCGACGCCACCCGTCGATCCGGCCTCGGTCGTAGCCGCCTGCGGCGAGGAGATCCAGTGTGGCGAGGACGTGGCAACCCGCGACGACCATGCGGCTTCGCAGAGTGCGGCCCGACGCCGTCGTCGTCACCCATTCGTTGTGCCGTCGCGACACCGAGACGACGGCGTCGCCGAGGGCGATCGAGCCTCCCGCAGAGGTGAACTTCGAGATCAGCGCCTCGGTGAGGGCGCCACTGCCGCCGATCGCGCGTCCGGGCGGGAGCGTGTGCATCAATGCTGCGAACCCGACCATCGGCGCCGTTCCCGGCTCCGACATCGGCGGACCCGACTGTGCACCGAACCACGCGAGAGCGGCCTTGAGCCGTTCGCTGTCGAACGTCTCGTCGAGCAGTGCATCGCCGGTGGTCAGAAATTCTCGGGACAGCGCGCTACCGCCGTCGGGGGCGCCGAGTCCCCAGAAGGAGCGGAGGAGATTCGGGCCTGTCGGAGGCGCCGAGAACGCACGCATCGTGCGTGCGCTACGGGGTCCCCAGACGTCGACGAACCGGCGGTATGCGGCCGCGTCGGAGGAACCACACGCACGGGCGATGGATTCGCAGGTGCGGTCGAGGTCGCGGTGGAACACGAGCGCGGGCTCGTCGGTGCCGGGGGCTCCGGGAGCGAACGCCCACGGATCGCAGTCGACGTAGCGCAGTCCGTGTTCCGCCAGGCCCAGCTCCTCGATGACCCCGGTATGACGGACCATGATGTGCGCGGACGAGCCGCGGTCCACTCGATGTCCCGGGAAGCGCTCGGCGGAGGACACACCACCCCCGGCTATGACGTCGCGTTCGAGCACTTCGACGGCCATGCCGGCCTCGGACAGGTAACAAGCGGCGGTCAGGGCGTTGTGTCCCGAACCGACGACGACGACGTCGATCACGTCTTACACGCTACGGGGCCGCCGAGACTTCGATCGGCAGCGTGCGGCCGAGCACCGCGAACGGTCGTCGATCGCCCGCGAAGGTGAAGTCGCGCAGTACGTCCTGAAAACCGAGCCTGCGATACAGCCGCCACGCGCGGTTGGCCTCGTGGGCGACCTCCGGTGTGGACAGCAACACCGTTCGTTCTTCGCGCCCGTGCAGGAGGCGGTGCGTGAGGGCGGCGCCCAACCCGTGTCCCTGCGCGCTCGGCTTGACATGCAGTTCGGTGAGTTCGAAGTAGTCCGACAGGACGGAATCGACGTAGTCGGCGCTGCACCCGGACCTACGCAGGCCGTCGCGTACCTGCTGATGCCACCACTGGTGTCGGGCTCCGCGATAGCCGTACGCGATGGCGACCATCGGTGTGTCCGGCGTCGGAAGCACGGCTGCAACCCCACGCCATCCCGGTCGAAGTACGTGCTCGTTCCACATAGGTGCGCGGTGGTACTCCGTGCCACGCGGATACCCCATGGCCTCGACGTAGATCGACAGCGCCTCGGGCATGCGTTGCCGAATCTCCTGGGGGGAGAGGTCCACCAGGTAGGGGGTCGTTTCCGCGTCGGTGTCGACTGTTCTCAACCTTTCCTTGACTACTTGTCGGTGGGCACAGCTATATTGAATATGTCGAACGGGTGTTCGATGTCGGCGATCCGGCGGGTCTCGAGGGAAGCGAGACTCGCCGGGTTCCGACCCTAGAGCTTTCATCATGGTCCGGGCGTGTCGGAATGTGATCACGAACGGCGTATCGAACAGGAGGTGTTCGAGTATGGCCACACAAGTTCTCCGTGCCGATGTACGTCCGCCGGTGTCGCCGCGTGCCAGGGTGCTCCTCGGTCGAGCCGACGCATTCCTGTCTCGGTCCATCGGCGCTGCGGATGCTACCGAGCGATTCCTCGACTGCTACATGGCCGCTCTGCGAGGTGCTGCCGCGATCCTCGAGGTCAGTCCCGTGTCGACCTCTCGCGCACGCTCTCGCAGTGCCTGGGTTCTGCTGAGCAAGGCCGCACCCGAGTTCGACGCGTGGTCCGAGTACTTCTCCGGCTACTCGTCCATCAGGGCGGACGTGCAGGCCGGGTTGTCGCGTTCGATCGATGACGTGGAGGCCGACGCGTTCTATGCCGAGGTAGGTCGGTTTCTGCACGCCGTGGAGGATTTCATCGGTGCCGACACTCGGCTGGATCGCGCGGACGGCGCACGTCGCTCGATGACGGCGTGAGCGGGTGAAGCGTGTTTCGGCGTGTAATGCGTAACACCGCAAATCGGACTCGAGAAGTGCGTGCGTGTGTCCTGTACAGCAGTTCTTCCAACAATTTCAGGAACTCGTCGAGCGAGTAGGTGGTAAGCAGTCGATTCTGCTCGTATCATTGGACTCAGGTAGCCGCCAAGGTCAGCTTCCCGTCGTTTCACACCCGAAATGACTATCAATTTCTGTGCAGGGGGAGGTACCGTGCCACTCTCCGAGCACGAGCAGCGCATGCTCGACCAGATCGAGAGCGCTCTCTACGCCGAGGATCCCAAGTTTGCTTCTCACGTCCGTAGTGGACGTATGCGCACTGCATCGAGCAAGCGCCGCTTCCAAGCAGCAGCTTTGTTCGTGCTGGGGCTTGTTCTGCTGATCGCGGGGTTGGCTCTGCCGGTGAAACCCGGTGGATTCCCTGTGATCAGTCTCGTCGGCTTCGTCTTCATGTTCGGTGCGGGCGTCCTGTTCCTTCTCGGCGGATCCCGTAAGGGTGCTCCTGCAGCGCAAGAAGGTGCATCGGGCGAGGGTAGTTCCGGTCGGTCCTCAGGGGCTGGTGGTTCGGGACAGAAACCCAAGTCCGGACGGAAGGGCGGCGGCTTCACCTCGCGCATGGAAGATCGCTTCAGACGGCGGTTCGAACAGGAGTAGACGCGGGGACGCCCGGACCGTGATCGGCCGGGTCGAGTAGTACAAATGCAAATTCGCAACACCGGAGCGGTGCCTCACGACGTGAGGCACCGCTCCGGTGTTCCTGGTGTCAGCCAGTCGGCCTGTCGACAGCCGCGAACGCGCCGGCCCGTCGTGTGAACCCGGTCGCGAGCCCCACTACGAGGACAAGCCCTCCGGAATCGACGAATCCCCACTTTCCTCCACTTCGCCGCCGTTGTCGCCGACATTCCCCACTTCGACCCACGCTGTACGGATTTCGCCGATCCGCCGCGACTCGGGACTTCATCGACCTGCGGAAATAGGCAGTGGGTGACGGGTGCAGCGCGTGATCCTTGCGATTGCGATCCGAGTTTTCCCCACCTTCCTCCACGCGTCGTACCTGCAGGTTTGTGCCGCGTCACACAAATTCTTCGCTCGGTGGGGTTGAAGGTGGGGCAAAGTGGGGTAAAGTGGTGGACAGCGGAGAGCCCGGGCTGGGAGGTGTCGAGTGTTCCTCGGTACCTACACGCCCAAGCTCGACGAGAAGGGTCGATTGACGTTGCCGGCAAAGTTTCGCGAAGCACTCTCGGGAGGTGTGATGGTGAGCAAAGGGCAGGATCACAGCCTCGCCGTCTACACGCGCGAAGAGTTCGCCGAGCGTGTTCGCCGACTCACCGAAGCGTCCCGATCGAACCCCGTGGCACGGTCCTATATTCGTCAATTGGGCGCAGGCACCGACGAGCAGCAGGTCGATGCTCAGGGCCGCATCACGCTCAGTGCCGAGCATCGTCGGTACGCAAATCTCGGTCGAAACGTCGTCGTGAACGGATCGATCGAATTCATCGAGATCTGGAACGACGAGGCGTGGGCTCGGTACTCCAGCGAGAGCGAACAGAGCTTCTCCGACGCGTTCGACGAATCGCTCGGAGGGATCTTGTAGCTCCCTTCGATCACCGCCGAGTGCCGCGAGGCCTCTGCCCGATCAGAACCCTGACGTACTTCCCCGACGCCAGGTTTCGCAGATCAGGACCCTGACGTTCTTCCCCAACGCCAGGTTCCCTATCGGACAGGGACCTCGAGGCATTCAGCACACCATCGATCGACCAGCTCGCCGCCCGGCGGCGAGCAGAAGCAAGACCGGGAGGAATCATTGTGGCAGGCGAGGACATTTCGCCCGACCCGGATAGCGCTCCCGAGCCGTCGACACCGAAGCACGTTCCGGTTCGACTGGGTAGAGCAGACGAGCTGCTCGGTCCCGCGCTGATCGCGGCAGACGAACACGGCGGCGGAGTGATGATCGACGCCACCCTCGGACTCGGGGGGCACTCCGAACACTTTCTTCGCACGTACCCCAACATCCGGTTGATCGGACTCGATCGCGATCCGAACGCTCTCGAGCTCGCGTCGGCACGCCTGTCCGAGTTCTCGTCGCGGACGACATTCGTGCACACCACGTACGACGGAATCGCGATGGCCCTCGAGCAAGCAGGGTTGGACGAGCACGACACCGTGCACGCAATCCTGTTCGACCTCGGTGTCTCGTCGATGCAACTCGACGAGGCGGATCGTGGGTTCGCGTACTCGGTGGACGCACCGCTGGACATGCGGATGAATCCGACGACGGGCATCACTGCGGCCGACGTGCTCAACACGTACAGCCACGGCGAGATCGCGAGGGTGCTGAGCACGTACGGCGAGGAACGATTCGCCGGCCGAATCGCGTCCGCGATCGTACGACGCAGGGAGACGACACCATTCACGACCAGCGGACCGCTCGTGGAACTGCTGTACGAGTCCATTCCTGCAGCCACCCGTAGAACGGGCGGGCATCCCGCGAAGCGAACTTTTCAGGCTCTCCGTGTCGAGGTGAACGGAGAGCTCGATTCGTTGGAGAAAGCGGTACCTGCCGGGCTCGACGCGCTGGCGGTCGGCGGCCGCGTGGTGTTCATGTCGTACCAATCCCTCGAGGACCGGGTCGTCAAGAAGCATCTCGCGCCTCGCATCAAATCGAGATCGCCCGAAGGGCTCCCGGTCGAATTGCCCGGCATGGGACCGGAATTCCGGATGCTGACCCGCGGCGCCGAGCGCGCTTCGGACGAAGAAATCGAAGACAACCCGCGTTCGGCGCCCGTGCGCCTGCGTGCAGCCGAGCGAATTGCGAGGAGAGCGGCATGACCATCACCGCGGGTTCTGCAGGAACCAAGCGCACCCGTCGCACCCGGTCGTCCGATGACGGCGCACCACGGTCCGGTGCCGCGCTGCGCGCGTACGAGCGTCGACAGCAGCGCGCATCGACCCACGGTGTCGCGGTTGCGCCGAGCAGCCACGGGGCTGCGCGCGTCGGGGGGTCCGGCGCGTCGATCGCGGCGCGAATCCCGTTCGTGGCGTTGATCATCGGGTTGTTGACGCTCGGGCTCGGACTGACGTTGCTGTTGACCACGCGGTCGGCGGGGGACTCGTACGACCTCAGCGACGCGAAAGCGTACAACGAACGACTCGTGCAGGAACGGGCGTCGTTGCAGCGTGACGTCGAACTTGCCGATTCCGCACCCGAACTCGCTCGGAAGGCGGCCGAACAGGGCATGGTCCCGGCCGCGAACGCCGCACGACTCGTCGTGTCGCCGGACGGAAGCGTTCAGGTCATCGGTACGCCCGCTCCGGCCGAGGGCAAGCCCGTCGCACCGTTGGATCCACCGGCTACCGACGCCGACACGCCTCGGCTGCAGACCAGTTCGCAGCAGTCGACCAGCACGCAACCGACCGCGAGGGCTGCGTCCTCGGCTCCTCCGGCGTCGGCCGCCACGCCGAACACGTCCAATAACGCCTCGTCCGAGGCTTCCGGTGAACAATTGGTTCCCATGAGTACCCCGTCGGCCAGTCCAACGGGTAGTCCGCAGTGACGCGCCCGGGAGTGGAGCCTGCAGGAATGACCCGGATATGCGCGGGAGTGGAGCCTGCAGGAATGACCCGATGACGCGGCCGACCACCGGGGCTCCTCGTCGTCGACCGTTGCCGCACAACGCCTCTGGTGGCGCACGTCCGCGTGACGGGGCGCGCGGCCAGCGTCCGGCTCCGCGCGCCGCGGGTACGCCCCGTCCGCCGCGCCGGCCTGGGTCGGGGAAGTTCGATGCGTCGTCGTTCGGCTTCCGACACGGGCTCGGCCGCTGGTTGATGTTCGGCGTTCTCGCAGTTGTCGCGCTGCAGCTCGTGTGGATCATGGGTATCAACGGTTCGCGGCTGTCCGCGGAGGCGGCGTCGCAGCGGACCACGACACTCGTCGACCCTGCGATGCGGGGCTCGATCACCGATCGCAACGGCAAGCCCATCGCGTTCACGATGGAAGCCAAGGCGCTGACGTTTCAGCCCGTTCGGGTTCGGGGCGAACTGGACGACGCACACGCGAAGGACCCGAGCAAGCCGACGACGGACGACCGGCTCGCGGCTATTGCCGCCGGAATCCACGACGCGCTGGGCGATGTCGCGAAAGAGAAGGACATTCTGGCGAAGCTGAAGAGCAACGACACTTTCACCTACCTGGTTCGAGGGGTCGACGCCACCGTTGCGAGCAAGATCAACGACGAGTTCGAGGAAGTCGGTCTCGAACGACAGGACATTCGCGAGTACCCGGGCGGATCTCTGGCGGCCAACATCGTCGGCGCAACCGGATGGGACGGCCACGGTCTCCTGGGCTTGGAGGATGCACTCGACTCGACCCTTGCGGGTACCGACGGTTCGGAGACGTACGACCGCGGCTCGGACGGTGCCGTCATCCCGGGTAGCTGGCGAGACAAGCAGACGGCAGTCAACGGTTCGAGCGTCGAACTGACCATCGACGCCGACCTGCAGTACTACGTCCAGCAGCAGGTCCAGCTCGCGAAGGACCTGTCGGGGGCGAAGAATGCATCGGCGTTCGTGCAGGACGCGCACACCGGCGAGGTGCTCGCGATGTCCAACGACAACACGTTCAATCCCGGAATCGGCGTCGGCAACAACGACCGCAACAAGGAGATGGGCAACCTGGCCGTCTCCACACCGTTCGAGCCGGGGTCGGTGAACAAGATCATCACGGCCGCAGCCGCGATCGAGTACGGACTCACCACCCCCGACGAAGTGCTGCAGGTACCAGGCAACATCTTCATGTCCGGGGTATCGGTCAAGGATGCGTGGGACCACGGCGTCGTTCCCTACACCTCGACCGGCGTGTTCGGTAAGTCGTCGAACGTCGGAACACTGATGCTCGCGCAACGAGTCGGCGAGGACCGTTTCGCGGACATGCTGGCGCGATTCGGACTGGGCCAGCGCAGCAATGTCGGTCTACCCGGCGAGAGTGCGGGCAGCGTGCCCAGCCGCGACCAGTGGTCGGGCGGTACGTTCGCCAATCTTCCCATCGGACAGGGTTTGTCGATGACCCTGCTGCAGATGACGGCGATGTACCAGGCGATCGCCAACGACGGGATGCGGATTCCGCCGCGCATCGTCAGGTCCACGATCGGTCCCGACGGCACGAAGACCGAGACCGAACGTCCCGAGGGCACGTACGTCGTCAGCCCGCAGACCGCGGCGACCGTGCGCGACATGTTCCGCTCGGTGACGCAGGACGACACCGGAAATCAGCGAGGAACCGGCGTCGCAGCAGGGGTCGAGGGCTACCAGATCAGCGGCAAGACGGGTACCGCGCAGCAGGTCGATCCCGACTGCGGCTGCTACTCCAACTCGAGTTACTGGATCACGTTCGCGGGTATCGCTCCCGCGGACGATCCTCGGTACGTGATCGGAATCATGCTCGACGCTCCGACTCGCAGCGCCGACGGCTCGGGCGGTCAATCGGCTGCGCCGCTGTTCCACAACATCGCGAGCTGGATGCTGCAGCGCGACAGCGTCCCGATGTCCTCGGAGGGACGCAGGTTGGTGCTGCAGGCCGACTAGACCCGTTTCGCGAAGAACGTCCTGGTCGGGTCACGATCCAGCATCGACGGCACGTCCCGTTTCACGTCGAAGACGGACTCGCCGGTAACCTGACTCGTCGGCCGAGTCCGGATACGGACGCTGTCTCGCTCGGCCGTATCAGGTGAGATTCTCGGTCGCCGCGACCACCTCACAGCCCGAGCAGAAAGGAGCACAGTGCCCGTGCCAGCACCAGGGTCGGCTCCGTCCGACACTCGCCCTTCTCGGCCGCCGCAGACGTCGCTCGACGACATCGCCGCCGCATCGGGCGCCTCGGAAGTCGCGTCGGCCTCGTCGACGCGCCGAGCTGTCACCGGCGTCGACCTTCGCGCCCAGGACATTCGGGACGGAGACCTGTTCGCCGCGCTTCCGGGATCGTCCGTGCACGGCGCGACATTCGTCGCCGACGCGCTCGAGCGCGGCGCGGCAGCGGTGCTCACCGATCCGGCAGGCCTGGACATCGTGCGTCGGACGTTCACCGAGATACCGGTACCGGTCCTCGTGCACGACGCGCCTCGCGCGGTACTCGGCGCCGTCTCCGCGCTCGTCTACGGCAACCCGTCGGAACACATGACGGTCATCGGTATCACCGGCACGTCGGGCAAGACCACCACGTCGTACCTTCTCGAGGCGGCACTGACCGCGGCAGGGAAGGTCACCGGACTGATCGGCACCATCGAGACCAAGATCGCCGGATCTCGCGTGCCCAGTGCGCTGACCACGCCCGAGGCCCCGCGGTTGCACGCACTGTTCGCCGTCATGCGCGAGCAGGGCATCGACACCGTCGTCATGGAGGTGTCCAGTCACGCGTTGTCCCTCGGACGCGTCGACGGCACCGTGTTCTCCGTCGGGGCGTTCACGAACCTCTCCCAGGACCACCTGGACTTCCACGACTCGCTGGAGGACTACTTCCAGGCCAAGGCGCGGTTGTTCGCCGCCGATTCGTCCGTCCACACCCGGTCCGCCGCGGTCTGTGTCGACGACGTCTGGGGCAAGCGAATGGCCGAGATCGCCACGTCTGCAGGCTCGGCTGTGGTCACCGCCTCGGTCGGCGCCGAGTCCGACTGGACCGTCGCCGACGCCGCGACGAACGACGACGGATCGCAGAGCTTCACCGTCGTCGATCCGTCCGGTGAACGGCACCCGGCGTCGATTCGCCTGCCGGGGCGGTACAACGTCGCCAACGCCGTTCTCGCCGCCGCGGTGTGCGCGGCCGCCGGGGTCGACGTCGACCGCGCGATCGCGGGCATGGCCGCCGTCGACGTGCCGGGACGAGTGCAGCGCATCGAACGCGGACAGGACTTCCTCGCCGTCGTCGACTACGCACACAAGCCGGCCGCGGTCGAAGCCGTCATCGAGACGCTGCGAGCGCAGAGCCGCGGACGTATCGCAGTGGTTCTCGGCGCAGGAGGCGATCGAGACACGGGCAAACGCGCTCTCATGGGTGCCGCCGGCGCTCGAGGCGCGGATCTGCTGGTGGTCACCGACGACAACCCACGCTCGGAGGACCCGGCCGCGATACGTGAGGCCGTCGCGTCCGGGGCGCTGGCCGTCGACGCGCACGTACGCGGCGAGGTTCGCAACGTCGGTGGTCGCGCCGACGCGATCGCCGAAGCCGTGCAGTGGGCGCAGGCAGGCGACGTGGTGCTCGTCGCGGGCAAGGGCCACGAGACCGGACAAGAGGTCGCGGGCGTCAAGCATCCGTTCGACGACAGGCAGGTCCTCGCCGACGCCATCGACCGCAGGATCCACGCAGAATCCGGAGTGACATCGTGATTTCCCTGACGTTGCAGCAGATCGCCGACGTGGTCGGCGGAACCCTGCACGACGTGCCCGACCCGAACCTCGTGGTCGACGGCACAGTCGAGTTCGACTCGCGGAAAGTGACGGCCGGGGGCTTGTTCCTCGCGCTGCCCGGCGCCCGCGTCGACGGACACGATCACGCCGCGGCGGCGATCGACGCAGGTGCCGTCGCGGTTCTGGCTGCACGCCCCGTCGGCGTACCTGCGATCGTCGTCGAGCCGACGCCGCACGACGGCCGGGCCATGGCCCTCGAACACGATCACGACGGTTCGGGCGCTGCCGTGCTGGCGGCATTGGCGACGCTCGCACGCGCGTCGGTGATGGAGCTGACCGCGAAGACCGGGCTGACTGTCGTGGGCGTGACCGGGTCGTCGGGGAAGACGTCGACGAAGGACCTGTTGGCGTCGGTGCTGGCGCCACTGGGGTCGGTCGTCGCACCGCCGGGGTCCTTCAACAACGAACTGGGTCATCCGTGGACCGCTCTGCGCGCCGACGAGCAGACCAAGTTCCTCGCGCTGGAACTGTCGGCGCGCGGGGTAGGCCACGTCGCGTCGCTGGCACGTACCGCGCCGCCGCGCATCGGCGTCGTTCTCAATGTCGGAACCGCGCATCTCGGCGAGTTCGGATCGCGCCAGAACATCGCGCTGGCCAAAGGCGAACTGGTCGAGGCGCTTCCGAGCGCAGCCGATGGGGGAGTCGCGGTTCTGAACGCCGACGACACACTCGTGCTCGAGATGCAGTCGCGCACCCGGGCTCGCGTCGTGACCGTCGGCCTCTCGTCGGACGCCGACATCCGCGCAACGAATGTCCGGCTCGACGCCGACGCGCGGGCGCGCTTCACTCTCGTGACAGCGGACGGGGAGATCGACATCGCACTCGCCGTCCACGGAGAGCATCAGATCGGCAACGCGTTGTCCGCTGCCGCCGTCGCTCTCGAATGCGGTGCAACCCTCGAGCAGATCTCGACGGCTCTGTCCGGTGCGGCAGCCGCGTCGGTGCGTCGCATGGACGTGCGCACCCGAGCTGACGGCGTCACCGTCGTCAACGATTCCTACAATGCCAACCCGGACTCGATGCGTGCCGCGCTCAAGGCGCTCGTGTCGATGTCGCGGTCCGACGACGGTCCGCGCAGGCGCACGTGGGCCGTGCTCGGCGAAATGGCCGAACTCGGGCAAGAATCGATCATCGAGCACGATGCGATCGGGCGACTCGCCGTACGGCTGGACGTCAGCCGGTTGATCATCGTGGAGTCCGGACGGTCGACGAGGGCCATGCATCAAGGTGCCGTGATGGAGGGTTCGTGGGGCGAGGAGTCCATGCTCGTGCCCGACGACGCGTCGGCCATCGAGGTGTTGCGGTCCGAGGTGGCACCGGGCGACGTCGTCCTGGTGAAGGCGTCGCAATCCGTGGGCCTGTGGACGGTCGCCGACGCGCTTCTGTCGGACGGGGTCCAGCAGTGACGATGCAGCAGTGAAGACGGTCAGTGAGCGGGACGGGGAGAGACAGACGATGACACCGGAGGCAACGCAGTGAGACAGATCCTCTTCGCCGGAGGCATTGCGCTCGCTGTGGCGATCCTGCTGACGCCAGTGCTGATCAAGGCGTTCTCCAGGCAAGGTTTCGGCCAGGAGATCCGGGTCGAGGGCCCGGCGAGTCATCAGTCCAAGCGTGGCACCCCGACGATGGGCGGCATGGCCATCCTGGCCGGCCTCTGGGCGGGCTACTGGGGTTCACACCTCATCGGCATCGCATACGACGCCGACGGCCCGTCGGCGTCGGCACTTCTCGTGCTGGGGTTGACCACGGTCCTCGGGCTCGTCGGCTTTCTCGACGACTTCATCAAGATTCGCAAGCGTCGCAACCTCGGCTTGAACAAGACGGCCAAGCTCGTCGGCCAGCTGTTCGCCGCGGTCATCTTCGGCATTCTCGCGTTGCAGTTCCGCGGTCCGAACGGCCTCACCCCTGGCAGCACACAGTTGTCGTACGTCCGCGACATCGCGACGGTCAGCATGGGTTCCGTCGTCTTCATCCTGTTCTGCTACCTGCTGGTCAGCGCGTGGTCGAACGCAGTGAACCTGACCGACGGCCTCGACGGCCTCGCCGCGGGATCGATGACACTCGTACTCGGTGCGTACACCGTCATCACGTTCTGGCAGTACCGTCAGGCATGCTCCACCAGCCCCGGCCCGGGCTGCTACGACGTGCGCGACCCGTTGGACCTGGCGCTGATCTGCGCGTCCGCGGCAGGCGCGTGCATCGGGTTCCTGTGGTGGAACGCCGCCCCGGCCAAGATCTTCATGGGTGACACCGGCTCGCTCGCCCTCGGCGGTCTGCTCGCCGGACTGTCCATCGTGACGCGCACCGAACTCATCATGGTCGTCATCGGTGCTCTGTTCGTCGCCGAGGCTGCATCGGTTCTGATCCAGATAGCCGTCTTCCGATCGAGTAGGCGACGCGTGTTCCGGATGGCCCCGATCCACCATCACTTCGAACTCGGGGGATGGGCGGAGACCACGGTCATCATCCGGTTCTGGCTGCTGGCGGCGATCTCCTCGGCGGTCGGTCTCGCGTTGTTCTACAGCGAATATCTCGCGGCAGTCGGAGGGTAGGGCCCAGTGACGCAGAAGTGGAGCCCGCAGGAAAGACCAGGGAGACAGGCAAGACTTCGCGCGCTCGACGACGAGGATCTGACGCGACTGCGCGGGCGCACCGTGCTCGTGGCGGGCGCACGCGTCTCCGGGCTTGCGACGGTTCCGCCGCTGCAGGATCTCGGTGCTCACGTCCTGGTCACCGACTCCGACGCCGGCGCTGTCGCGAAAGCGGAAGCACTCGGTGTCCGAGGAATACTGCAGGACGATCTGTTGGCGAACCCGGCATCGTTCGACGACATCGCCCTCGTCGTCACGAGCCCGGGACTGCGCGTCGACTCGCCGGTGCTCGCCGCGGCCGCTGGTCGCGGCATTCCGATCTGGGGTGACATCGAGCTGTCGTGGCGCATCGACAGGGCCGGGCTGTACGGACCGCCGACGCAGTGGCTCGTCGTCACCGGCACGAACGGGAAGACGACCACGACGTCGATGGTGGCGTCGATCCTGGAGTCGGCAGGGATCGAGAGTGCGGCGTGCGGCAACATCGGCCTCCCGGTGCTCGACGCGTTGCGTCGGGATCCGCACCCGGGCGCGCTGGCCGTCGAGCTGTCGTCGTTCCAGCTCTTCTGGGCACCGTCGGTGCGTCCGGAGGCGGGCGTGGTGCTGAACATCGCCGAGGATCATCTGGATTGGCACGGCGGTATGGACGGCTACGTTCGCGCGAAGGCGGGCGCGTTGACGGGGCGCGTCGCCGTGGTGGGCCTCGACGACGCGCGCGCCGCGTCACTGGCCTCGGATTCACCCGCCGAACGGGTCGTCGGATTTCGCCTGGGTGAGCCGTCGGTCGGCGAGCTGGGCGTCGTGGGTTCCGATCTCGTCGATCGTGCGTTCGCCGAGCACACGTCGTTGATCTCGGTCGACGACGTGCATCCTGCGGGACCCGCGGGCGTCATGGATGCGCTCGCTGCGGCTGCAGTGACGCGGGCGATCGGCATTGCGCCCGACACGGTTGCGGACGGGCTGCGTTCGTATCAGGTCGGGCCGCATCGCAACGCGGTCGTACGAACCGTTGCGGGCGTGACGTTCGTCGACGACTCGAAGGCCACCAACCCGCATGCCGCGCGGTCGTCGCTGCTCGCGTACGACCGCATCGTCTGGATCGCCGGAGGGTTGCTCAAGGGTGCGGCGGTCGACGAATTGGTTGTCGAAGTAGCTCCGAGGCTTGCCGCGGCGCTCGTCATGGGCCGTGATGGGACGCAGATCGCAGAGGCTGTGGCGCGACACGCGCCGGATGTTCCCGTCGTGACGTTCTCGACGGGAGACGATGCTGATGTGACTCGTGTGGCTGAAGATGCTGATGTAGTGATGCAGGCCGTCGTGCGCGAAGCCGCTCGCCGAGCCGAACCCGGAGACACCGTCCTCCTCGCGCCTGCTGCGGCGTCTCTCGACATGTTCGTCGACTACGGGCATCGCGGTCGCAGTTTCGCCGATGCGGCCTCGGCGCTCACCGACTCCGACGTGGTCGACGGCGGCGAGCAGTCATGAGCACCGGCACCCCGCGCGCCGGAGCACGCGCCAGGGTCGGAGTGTGGCTCGGACGGCCTCTCGCGTCGTTCCACCTGATCGTCACGGTCGCGGCGCTGCTGACGCTGCTCGGCCTGGTGATGGTGTTGTCGTCGTCGGCCGCGGAGGCGTATGCAGCCGACGGGTCGGCGTACTCGCTGTTCACCCAGCAGCTGATCGGTGTGGGTCTCGGCGTCGTCGCGTTCTACATCGCACTGCGAATGTCCGTGCGCTTCCTGCGCAAGATCTCGTTCCCGGTGTTCTGCCTGTCGATCGTGCTGCTGATGATGGTCCTCATACCGGGCATCGGATCCGAGGGAGCGGACGGCGCGCGCCGGTGGTTCAACGTCGCGGGCGTCTCGTTCCAGCCGTCGGAGCTCGCGAAGGTCGCGCTCGTGCTCTGGGGCGCGCACATCCTGGCATCCCGGCGCAGTGAGCACGCGAGCCTGAAGTCGCTGTTGATCCCGTTGGTTCCGGCAGCGCTGCTGATGGCCGGGCTCATCGTGCTCCAGCCCAACCTCAGTACGGCGATCGCGGTCGGCATCATCCTCGTGTCGCTGTTGTGGTACGCCGGTCTCAATGCGCGCCTGTTCGCGATCATCCTGGGCGGCGGTCTGGCCGCGGCGACCGTGCTCGCGTTCACGGCAGGCTACCGATCGAACCGCATCAAGGCGTGGCTCAATCCCGGTGACGATCCCCAGGGCCTCGGATATCAGTCGAACCAGGCCAAGTTCTCGCTCGCGGACGGCGGACCTTTCGGTGTGGGTCTCGGGCAGAGTCGCGCCAAGTGGAGCTACCTCCCGAACGCGCACAACGACTTCATCTTCGCGATCATCGGCGAAGAACTCGGTTTCATCGGATGCATGGCCGTCCTCGGATTGTTCGCGCTGTTCGTCTTCACGGGCCTGCGCATCGCGATGCGGTCGGTCGATCCATTCCTTCGACTGCTGGCTGCCGGGTCCACCACCTGGATCTTCGCGCAGGCGATGATCAACATCGGATACGTCGTCGGTCTGCTTCCGGTGACCGGTCTGCAGTTGCCGCTCGTGTCGTACGGCGGTTCGTCGACGGCGATCACGTTGTTGATGTTCGGCATCATCGCGAACGCCGCGCGGCACGAGCCCGAGGCGATCGCAGCGCTGCACGCGGGCCACGACAGCCGACTCGACCGCGTCCTGCGTCTGCCGATGCCGTCGTCGTTCTCGCCGATGCGCGCGGCAGCCGCACGGTCGAAGTCGACGCGGCCTGCCCTCGACGGTCGTGCGCGCCGCTCGCTCGAGCAGCGCGCCGGGGACGCCAGACGTCCCGTGCGCGCCGACGCAGGTGTTCGTGCTGGTAGGGGCGGTCGGGTGCCGTCCGGCGGACGCCAGCCCGAACCGAGTCGGCGGTCTGCACGGCAACCCGGGATGCAACGCCGACATCCGGATGGGCGAGGATACGGACGGTGAACGTACGTACGAGTCCGAAGTCCGTCGTCCTCGCGGGAGGGGGAACCGCGGGTCACATCGAGCCGGCGATGGCCGTCGCCGATGCGCTGCGCGAGCTCGACCCCGATGTCCGTATCACCGCGCTCGGCACATCTCGCGGCCTCGAGACCACGCTCGTTCCGGCGCGCGGCTATCGACTCGAACTGATTCCGCCGGTCCCGCTTCCGCGTAAACCGACGGTGGACCTGCTGAAGCTGCCCGGGCGCGTCGTCGCATCGGTCCGACGAACGCGGAAGGCGCTGAGGGATGCCGACGCCGACGTGCTCGTCGGATTCGGGGGATACGTGGCATTGCCTGCGTACCTGGCGGCACGCGGTGGTCTCGGCAAGCGTCGTTCCGTACCGATCGTCGTGCACGAGGCGAATGCGAGCGCAGGTATAGCGAACAAGGTCGGAGCCCGGCTCGCGACGCGTGTCCTTGCGGCCGTGCCCGGATCCGGTGTCTCGATGCGCGGCGCCCAGGATGCCGAGATCGTCGGCATCCCGGTGCGGCCGACCATCACCGGGTTGGACCGTGTCGCGTCCCGTGCCGCGGCGCGTGAGCACTTCGGTCTTCCCGCCGAGGGGCCGGTGCTGCTGGTGTTCGGCGGATCGCAGGGTGCCAGGTCGCTCAATCAGGCGGTGTCCGGGGCCGCGTCGGCACTCGCCGACGCGAAGGTGTCGGTTCTGCACGCACACGGCCCGAAGAACACCGTCGACGTCGGACCCACCGACCCCAGCGCGCCGTACGTGGCGGTGCCGTACGTCGATCGGATGGATCTGGCGTACGCCGCAGCCGATCTCGCCGTCTGCCGCTCGGGCGCGATGACCGTCGCCGAGGTGTCCGCGACCGGACTGCCCGCGGTGTACGTTCCACTGCCACACGGAAACGGTGAGCAGGAGCTGAACGCGCGGCCCGTCGTCGACGCCGGTGGAGGATTGTTGGTGACCGACGCGCAGATGAACGAGAATTTCGTGGCGACGGAGATCGTCGGCCTGATCACCGATCCCGAGCGGCTCGCGTCCATGGCGCGAAACGCGGCCGGGGCAGGCCACCGCGACGCGGCGGCGACCGTCGCGAAGATCGTGCTCGACGTCGCGTCGGCACACGAGAACGGCGCGCTCGCGACGTGAAGACCGAAGGGGACGTGATGACCGAAGGGACGGACATGTCCGAGCTTCCCGCAGAGCTCGAGCGGGTACACATGGTCGGCATCGGCGGCGCCGGTATGTCCGGCATCGCCCGTATTCTGCTGGCCCGCGGCGGACAGGTGTCCGGCTCGGACGCCAAGGAGAGCCGGGGCGTACTCGCGCTGCGTGCCCGCGGCGCCGAAGTGCGGATCGGGCACGACGCGTCGGCGCTCGACATCCTGCCCGGCGGACCCACCGTCGTCGTCACGACGCACGCCGCCATTCCCAAGACCAATCCAGAGCTCGTCGAGGCGCGCAAGCGCGGAATCCCGGTCGTGCTGCGCCCGGCCGTGCTGTCGTCGTTGATGGAGGGCTACCGCACCCTGCTGGTGTCCGGCACGCACGGCAAGACGTCGACGACGTCGATGCTGGTCGTCGCGCTGCAGCACTGCGGCTTCGATCCGTCGTTCGCGGTCGGCGGCGAGCTCAACGAAGCCGGAACCAACGCGCATCACGGCAGCGGAGACGTGTTCGTCGCCGAAGCCGACGAGAGCGACGGGTCGCTGCTGCAGTATTCGCCGAACGTCGTCATCGTCACCAACATCGAGGCCGATCACCTCGATTACTTCGGCACCGCCGAGAAGTACGTCCAGGTGTTCGACGACTTCGTCGCCAGGCTCGACGAGGGCGGCGTCCTCGTGGCATGCATGGACGATCCGGGCTCGGCTGCGCTCGCCAAGCGAGTGCACGCCCGCGCGCTTCCCGGCGTTCGGGTTCTCGGGTACGGATCCGAGGACGTCGACGCGGGGGATGTCGAGATGGCCGTCCGGCTGCTCGGCTGGGAGCCCGAGGACGCGGGTGGCGTCGCGCAGTTGCTCGTCGCGGGGGAGGACAAGCCGCGCACGCTGCGACTGGGCGTGCCCGGACGGCACACGGCGTCGAACGCGTTGGGTGCATTCACCGCCGGATTGCAGGTCGGTGCGGACATCGACGACCTTCTCGCGGGCCTCGCCGGCTTCGGAGGCGTGCACCGACGGTTCCAGATTCGCGGTCGCGAGCACGGCATCCGGGTGTTCGACGACTATGCGCATCACCCCACCGAAGTTCGAGCGGTGCTCACCGCAGCGCAGCAGCTGGTGGCCAGCGCGGCAGGGGAGAACGGCGAGCGCGGACGTGTCGTCGTGGTGTTCCAGCCGCATCTCTACTCGCGGACCGAGACGTTCGCGTCGGAGTTCGGCGCCGCGCTCAGTCTCGCCGACGAGGTCGTCGTGCTCGATGTCTACGGTGCCCGCGAGGAACCGCTGCCCGGTGTCACCGGAGCCTTGGTCGCCGCCGCGGTCACCACGCCGGTGAACTATCAGCCGGATCTGTCGCTCGTCGCGAAGCAGGTCGCCGGGCTGGCCGCGCCGGGCGACGTCGTCCTCACGATGGGTGCGGGTGACGTCACCATGCTGGCCGGGCCGATACTCGACGCGTTGCGTTCGAAGACCGACTTTCGAACTGGGCAACGCCAGGCATCGGAGTGAATGCTCGCTCGGGGCGGTCCGAACGACCGCCCGGCACCGACGCGAACCGACGCGATCGGCGTCGAGCACGGTCGCGCAATTCCGAAGATGTCGCAGCCGATCCGTCACCCGAGGCGCTCGACCGCGAACGCCGACGTGCCGCGCGCGAGGAAGAACGCCGGCGGGTCAAGCGATCTCGTCGACGCGGGCTCCTGATCGCGTCGGCGGTCGTCGCCGTGATCGTCGCGGGCGTGATCGCCGTCTACTTCACCCCGTTGTTGACGGTGCGGTCGATCGAGGTCGACGGGAACTCGTCCGTCTCGACCGAGGAAATCGTCGGCGATTTGGCGATTCCGCTGGGGGAACGCCTCGTTCACGTCGACACGGGTGCCGCGGCGCAACGCGTCGCGGGAATTCCCGCGCTGGCGTCGGCCCGTGTGCAACGCATGTACCCATCGACGGTGCGCGTCACCGTCGTCGAGCGCGTTGCGGTGGTGTTCGTCGACCAACCGGACGGCACACACCTTCTCGATTCCGACGGCGTCGACTTCGCGGTCGCACCGCCGCCGCCGGGGACGGTGCGTCTGGTCACCGACACTCCCGGCGTCGACGATCCGGCAACGGAAAGCGCTCTGGCAGTGCTCGATTCGCTTCCGGAATCGTTGCGCGGCATGGTCGGGGAGGTGCGCGCGTCGTCGATCTCGGACGTGTCGATGCTGCTGCTCGACGGACGAACGCTGGTGTGGGGCAACCGAGACAATGCCGAGCGGAAATCCGCTGTGGCTCTTGCTCTCATGTCGCAGCCCGGACAGATACTGGACGTCTCGAGTCCGGACCTTCCGACGACCAAGTAGATTGTCCTTACATCGGTCCGAATCCCACGCGACACACGAATCACAATTTCTTCGGTGTCGCTCGGCGCGCCTAACGGCGGATGGTGGCACCGATGCATAGCGTTCCCTCCAGTCGAATACTTGACATAACACTGAGCCTGTGGTTGAGGTTGAGGGTTTCCGTCGAGACTTCGGCACCAGCAGAACTACGGACCACACAGCAATCAGCTTCATCAGTCAATACGGAAGGCGAGAGCCCATGACGCCCCCGCACAACTACCTCGCCGTAATCAAGGTCGTCGGCATCGGCGGCGGCGGCGTTAACGCGGTCAACCGCATGATCGAACAGGGACTCAAGGGAGTCGAGTTCATCGCGGTGAACACCGACGCGCAAGCGCTGCTGATGAGCGACGCCGACGTCAAGCTCGATGTCGGTCGCGAACTCACGCGCGGACTCGGCGCAGGTGCCGACCCCGAGGTCGGTCGCAAGGCTGCCGACGACCACAAGGACGAGATCGAAGAGGTACTCAAGGGTGCCGACATGGTGTTCGTCACGGCCGGTGAGGGTGGTGGAACCGGAACCGGTGGCGCCCCCGTCGTCGCGAACATCGCACGCAAGCTCGGTGCACTGACCGTCGGCGTCGTGACGCGTCCGTTCTCGTTCGAGGGCAAGCGACGCGGCGGCCAGGCCGACTCGGGCATCCAGCAGCTCCGCGAGTCCTGCGACACGCTCATCGTCATTCCGAACGACCGTCTGCTCCAGCTCGGCGACGCGGCCGTCAGCCTGATGGACGCGTTCCGCAGCGCCGACGAGGTGCTCCTCAACGGCGTGCAGGGCATCACGGACCTCATCACCACCCCGGGTCTGATCAACGTCGACTTCGCCGACGTCAAGGGCGTGATGTCCGGTGCAGGCAGCGCGTTGATGGGTATCGGGTCGTCCCGCGGCGAAGGTCGCGCCATCAAGGCTGCCGAGGCTGCGATCAATTCACCGCTGCTCGAAGCGTCGATGGAAGGTGCTCGCGGGGTGCTGCTGTCGATCGCGGGTGGATCCGACCTCGGTCTGTTCGAGATCAACGAAGCTGCCTCGCTCGTTCAGGAAGCAGCCCACATCGACGCCAACATCATCTTCGGCACCGTCATCGACGACTCGCTCGGCGACGAGGTGCGCGTCACCGTCATAGCGGCCGGGTTCGACGGCGGTACGCCGACGCGTCGTCCCGTCGAGGCAGCTCCCGCGTCGGGACGCGGCCCCATCGGGTCGGCTCGATCGGGCGAGGTGTCCTCGCGTGGGCAGGAGTCGACCGAGTCGGGTGCGGTGTTCCGTGACCCCGTCGGCGCTCCGACGAGCAGCAACCTTCCGCCGCTGTCGACGTCCGGCCCCGGTTCGAGCCAGCCGCCGAGCCGTGACTCGGGACGTCGCGTTCCCGTCTCCGACGACGACGGTGACGACGACGTCGACGTACCCTCGTTCATGCGTCGCTGACACGAGCGAACGCGCGCACGAGAGGAACGAGAACACTGAGTTTCAAGGTACGTCGAGTGTCCACCACACGTGCCGGAGGTGTCTCGGCGCCTCCGTTCGACAGTTTCAACCTCGGCGACCACGTCGGCGACGAGCCGTCGGCCGTGGCCGCCAATCGTGAGCGTCTCGGTCGCGAGCTCGGGCTCGGCTCGGATCGTCTCGTCTGGATGGAGCAGGTGCACGGGCGAACGGTCGCCGTCGTCGACGAGTCGACGGTGGGGCCGGTCCCGGTCACCGATGCTCTCGTGACGACGACCCCCGACCTCGGTCTGGTCGTGCTGACCGCCGACTGCGTCCCGGTTCTCCTGTCCGACGAGGAGGCGGGTGTCGTCGCGGCGGTGCACGCAGGCCGAGTGGGGGCCAGGATCGGCATCATTCCCCGCGTTCTCGATGTCATGGTCGAGCAGGGCGCCGAACTGTCGCGTATCGGCGCGTTCCTCGGCCCCGCGGCCAGCGGCAGGCAGTACGAAGTGCCCGCGCACATGCAAGCCGACGTCGAGAAACACCTGCCCGGCAGTGCGACGACCACCGTGCGCAAGACGCCGGGTCTCGACATTCGGGCCGGGATCCGCAAGCAACTGCTCGACGCCGGTGTGTCCGGTGTCGCGGTCGATCCTCGGTGCACGATCGAGGACCGGACCCTCTTCAGCCACCGTCGTGAAGCACCGACCGGCAGGTTGGCCAGTGTGGTCTGGATGGACACGTCCGCGGGCGAGCAGGCGTCGTGACTCCCGAGGCAGGCCGCGTCCAGGAGATCGAGGCGGCGTTGACCGCCGTCCGCGAGCGTCTTCACGCTGCATGCGAGGCCGCCGGGCGCCACGACGACGTCATGCTGCTGCCGGTGACGAAGTTCTTCCCGGCGAGCGACGTCGAGATCCTGTACCGACTCGGATGCCGCGAGTTCGGAGAGTCACGGGAGCAGGAAGCGACGGCGAAGGCGGCGGAGCTGCACGAGACATTCGCAGACGCTCCCGCTGAGTGGCACATGATCGGTCACCTTCAACGCAACAAAGCCAGAGCCGTAGCCCGCTGGGCGCATTCCATACATTCGGTCGACAGCGACCGACTCGTGGACGCGCTGCAGAAGGCGGTGCGACGGGCGCACGACGACGGCGACCGTACGACGCCGCTGAACGTGCTGATTCAGGTGAGTCTCGACGGCGACGTGCACCGAGGTGGTGTCGAACGCGCGGACCTCGCAGCGCTCGCCGACCACGTCGCATCGCGACACGACCTGTCGTTCGCGGGACTGATGGCCGTCCCGCCGCTCGGCGCAGACCCCGATGCTGCGTTCGCCGACCTCGCGCAGCTGCATCGCGACATCCTCGCCGACCACCCCGGTGCGACACAGTTGTCTGCCGGCATGACGTCCGATCTCGAGTCCGCTGTTCGACATGGATCAACTTGCGTGCGTGTCGGAACCGCAATACTCGGTTCTCGGCCGATAGCCTCGCCAGTACAGACCACGGATCACTCCAGTCACAACTGACACACGGATTGACCACACTGACCGGAGTGGAGCCAGCGGAATGACCAGACTCAGCGGAAGGCACGATCGATGAGCACCCTGCACAAGTTCAAGGCGTACTTCGGCATGGTTCCTCTCGCGGACTACGAGGACGACTACCTGGACGAGCCCGATACGCATCGGGGCTCGCGCGGCCGCGACCCGTACGCCGACGGCGATCGTGGTGACCGCGAGTTCGCGAAGCCGAGCTTCAGCTCGCGTCGCCCGTCGCGTGCGGAGCTCGACGACATCGACGACGAGTACGACGACTACGAGGCCCCGCGTCAGGCACCGACGTTGGCGCCGATCGGCGGTCGGTCCTCGCGACCGACGTCGGTCGGTCGAGGCGCCGCGACGAGAGGCAACCTGGCAGTGGACACGCGAATGGACGTACGCGCGGAGACGCGTCGCAGCCCGGTCGTCGACGACCAGAGCGCTCTGTCGAAGATCACCACGCTGCGTCCCCGCGATTACAGCGAGGCCAGGACGATCGGTGAGCGTTTCCGTGACGGCACTCCCGTCATCATGGACCTGGTCGAGATGAGCAACGCCGACGCCAAGCGTCTCGTGGACTTCGCGGCGGGCCTTGCGTTCGCTCTCCGCGGATCGTTCGACAAGGTGGCGACGAAGGTGTTCCTTCTGTCGCCTGCGGACATCGACGTGTCGCCGCAGGAGCGACGTCGAATCGCCGAGACCGGCTTCTACAGCCAGCAGTGACCGTATTTTCGAGGTGAAATACCCGGCGGTTCGATCGAGCGTTTCAGGTCTCTGACCTGCTCGCTTTGATCGAACCGCTTTTTTCGGGCAGAGTATGAGCTGTGGCCTTGTTCGCGGTTCTCTACTTCGTTCTGTTCATATTCTGGCTTCTGCTGATCGGCCGCATTATCGTCGAATTCATCAGGACGTTCGCGCGTGATTGGCGCCCGTCGGGAATTGTGGTGGTATTGCTCGAGGCGATATTCACGGTGACCGATCCGCCGGTCAAGCTGCTTCGCCGTCTGATACCGCCGGTGAACCTGGGTGGGGTTCGTCTCGACTTGTCGATCATGGTTTTGTTGTTCGGGGTATTCATCCTGATGACGGTCGTACGGAGTTTGGGGTCGTAGCAGTCGATACTTCGGTGAAAGACTTCGGGGCGCGCGCGACCTGCGCAAACCGATGTGACAGAATGGACGCCAGTTACAGTTTGTTTGTTCCGGACCGTGTGGAATGGGATATAACTGAATGCTTGCTCTACCGCCTCAAGACGCGTGAAGGGATCCTTCCATGCCGCTGACTCCAGCTGATGTGCACAACGTCGCGTTCAGCAAGCCGCCGATCGGTAAGCGCGGCTACAACGAAGACGAGGTGGACGCCTTCCTCGATCTCGTCGAGCAAGAGTTGTCGCGACTCATCGAAGAGAACGCAGACCTGCGCCAGCGGGTAGGTGAACTCGATCAGGAACTGTCCGACGCCAAGAGCAACGCTCGCCAAAGCGGTGGCTCCTCGCAGCAGCCTGCTCCGGTTCAAAAGGCCCCCGAGCCTCAGCGCCCGGTCGAGCCGCCGAAGCCTGCGCCCGTCGTGGCGCCCACCCCTGCTCCCGCACCTGCGGCAGCTCAGAGCGGTGGAGACTCGAACATGCAGGCCGCGAAGATTCTCGGCCTCGCGCAGGAGATGGCTGACCGCCTGACGAGCGACGCGAAGACCGAGTCCGAGCAGTTGCTGGGTAACGCTCGTACCAACGCCGAGCGTCTCGTCACCGACGCGCGCACGCGGTCCGAGGCGATGGTGTCCGATGCACGTCAGAAGTCGGAGTCGTTGCTGTCCGACGCTCAGACGCGTTCCGAGACGCAGCTCCGGCAGGCCAAGGAGAAGGCCGATGCCCTCCAGGCCGATGCAGAGCGCAAGCACACCGAGATCATGGCGACGATCAACGAGCAGCGCTCGGTCCTCGAAGGCCGCATCGAGCAGCTCAAGACGTTCGAGCGTGAATACCGTGTTCGCCTGAAGTCCTACCTCGAGTCGCAGCTCGAAGAGCTCGAGAACCGCTCGTCCGCTCTTCCTGTCGACAACGGCCAGGACAGCTTCAACCAGGACAATCAGTCGTCCGGGTACAGCCAGTCGTACGCCAAGGGGAACAACTGAGGTTGCTCGCCTGAACGCGTCGTGTGTCACGGCCGACCCCGGGTCTGAACAACGCCGAGAGGCGCATCGGGAGCGGGGTGGGTCGTGCTGGTACTGACGCTGTGTGCGGCCGCGGTCGGATTCGCGTTGCTGGTCATCGCGTTGATGACCGGCTCGGTCCTGTGGGCGTGGGGTTGCATCGTGGTGTGTGTCCTCGGTGCGGTTCTGCTTCTCGCCGGTGCGTTGATCGGGAGGAAGACCCCGCCCGATCGGTAGTGCAACACCGACGGGGATCCGGTTTGCATCCGTCGTTACAATCGTTGTCAGGCGTCGATCCGGCTATCACCGGGGAGCCTTCGGAAGAACGGCGGGACCACGCGTCTTGCTCAGTAGAACCGAACGGGTCGGCCCGTCACAGCCGTTACGGAAAGTGGCTCGGAGAATCGTCTGACGATCTTCGTGCAAACGGGGTGGTACCGCGGTATCGGCGTCCACACGCCGACGTCGTCCCCGTGCCGAATCTTTGTTCCGCTCCACGCGAGCGGTTGGCACGGAGGAGTGACCACCATGACCGACGTCGAGTCCTCGTCGCGCGAGTCGTATCCGCTCGTCGACTACGCCGGCAGCAAGGCCGGTAGCGTCTCGTTCCCCGAACTCGAGCAGAAGGTTCTCGAGGCGTGGGCCGCCGACGGCACGTTCCGAGCGAGCGTCGAGAACCGCGCGGACGCCGAGGAGTTCGTCTTCTACGACGGCCCTCCCTTTGCCAACGGCCTTCCTCACTACGGGCACCTGCTGACCGGTTACGTCAAGGACCTCGTACCGCGCTTCCAGACGATGCGAGGCAAGAAGGTCGAGCGTCGATTCGGCTGGGACTGCCACGGACTGCCTGCCGAGCTGGAAGCAGAGAAGCAGCTCGGCATCAAGGACAAGTCCGAGATCGACGAGATGGGTCTCGCCAAGTTCAACGACTACTGCAAGCAGTCGGTGCTGCGGTACACCGACGAGTGGCGTGACTACGTCACCCGGCAGGCGCGGTGGGTCGACTTCGACAACGACTACAAGACCCTGGACACGGACTTCATGGAGTCCGTCATGTGGGCGTTCAAGACCCTGTACGACAAAGGCCTGATCTATCAGGGCTACCGCGTGCTCCCGTACAGCTGGTACGAGCAGACGCCGTTGTCCAACCAGGAAACCCGCCTCGACGACGCCTACAAGATGCGTCAGGATCCGGCCGTCACCGTCACGATGCCACTGTCCGCGCCGGACTCGGTGCTGGACGGCGCGAACGCGCTCATCTGGACGACGACGCCGTGGACGTTGCCGTCCAACCTCGCGATCGCAGTTCATCCCGAGGTGCGCTACGTGCAGGTCCGCGGAAGCGACGGCGAACGCTACGTGCTCGCGGCGGAACGCGTCGCACACTATGCGCGTGAACTCGGCGACGAGCCGGAGGTGCTGTCCGAGCACGTCGGAGCCGATCTCGTCGGACTGACGTACGCGCCGCCGTTCGACTTCTTCCTCGGGCACCCGAATTCCCATCGGGTCCTCGACGCGGAGTACGTCACCACCGATTCCGGTACCGGAATCGTCCACCTCGCACCGGCTTTCGGTGAAGAGGACATGGATGTCGCGACAGCCAACGGCATCGAGGTCGTGCAACCGCTCGACCCGGGTGGCAAGTTCACCTCGCTCGTACCGCCGTACGAGGGCCTGATGGTGTTCGACGCCAACCCGGTCATCATCAAGGACCTCAAGGCGTCGGGACGGCTGCTGCGGCACGAGACCATCGAGCACTCCTACCCGCACTCGTGGCGGTCGGGTCAGCCGCTCATCTACATGGCGGTCCCGTCGTGGTTCGTCGCGGTGACGAAGTTCCGCGACCGCATGGTCGAGCTGAACCAGCAGATCACCTGGGTTCCCGAGCACATCCGCGACGGCCAGTTCGGCAAGTGGCTCGAAGGCGCTCGAGACTGGAACATCAGCCGAAACCGCTACTGGGGCAGCCCGATTCCGGTGTGGACGTCGGACGATCCCGAGTACCCGCGCATCGACGTCTACGGCAGTCTCGACGATCTGGAGCGAGACTTCGGCGTGCGGCCGGACGATCTGCACCGTCCGTACATCGACGACCTGACGCGTCCGAACCCGGACGATCCGACGGGCAAGTCGACGATGCGTCGTGTTCCCGAGGTACTGGACTGCTGGTTCGAATCCGGGTCGATGCCGTACGCGCAGGTGCACTTTCCGTTCGAGAACGAAGACTGGTTCCACACGCACAACCCCGGCGACTTCATCGTCGAGTACAACGGTCAGACGCGCGGCTGGTTCTACACGCTGCACGTGCTGGCGACGGCATTGTTCGATCGTCCCGCGTTCAAGACCGTTGCGGCACACGGCATCGTGCTGGGCGACGACGGACTGAAGATGAGCAAGTCCAAGGGCAACTACCCCGACGTGAAGGAGGTGTTCGACCGGGACGGCAGCGATGCGATGCGCTGGTTCCTGATGTCGTCGCCGATCCTGCGCGGCGGCAACCTGATCGTCACCGAGCAGGGCATCCGTGAGGGTGTGCGCCAGGCGTTGCTGCCGATCTGGAACGCGTGGAGCTTCCTGCAGTTGTATGCGGGCAAGCCGGGCACGTGGCGTACCGATTCGCCGCACGTCCTGGACCGGTACGTGCTCGCGAAACTGTCGGCGACACGGGACGCCATCACCGATGCTCTCGAGGTCGACGACATCGCCGGTGCTTGCGACGAACTGCGTACGTTCTGCGACGCACTCACCAATTGGTATGTGCGACGGTCGCGTTCGAGGTTCTGGAGCGAGGACTCCGACGCGATCGACACGTTGCACACGGTGCTCGAGGTGCTCACACGCCTTGCGGCGCCGCTGCTTCCGCTGATCAGCGAAGTGGTGTGGCGCGGTCTCACGGGTGGTCGATCGGTGCACCTCGCGGACTGGCCGGCGCAGCTGGATCTGCCGTCGGACCCCGAGCTGGTGAGCTCGATGGACGAGGTGCGGTCGGTCTGCTCTACTGTGCTCGGTCTGCGCAAGGCGCAGAACCTGCGGGTGCGGTTGCCGCTGCCCGAGGTCACGGTTGCCGCCGAGGACGCCGAGCGTCTGCGTCCCTACGCCGACATCATCGCGGACGAGGTGAACGTCAAGAAGGTCGATCTCACCGACGACGTCGCGGTGCACGGCAAGTTCGAGCTCGTCGTGAACGCGCGCGCCGCAGGCCCGCGCATCGGCAAGGACGTGCAGAAGGTCATCAAGGCGGTCAAGGCGGGGGAGTGGTCCGAGGACGAGAGCGGCACCGTCAGTGCCGCCGGAATCGAGCTGCTGCCGACCGAGTACACCCGCAAACTGGTTGCCGCCGAACCGGATTCGACGGCCGCGCTGCCGGGCAACGCCGGTCTCGTGGTACTCGACTCGCAGGTGACGGCCGAGCTCGAAGCCGAAGGCTGGGCCAAGGACCGCATCCGTGAACTGCAGGATGCGCGTCGCAGCCTCGGTCTCGACGTGTCGGATCGAATCGAGATCGTCGCGTCGGTTCCGGCCGACCGGCAGCAGTGGTTCGACACGCACCGCGATCTGATCGCCGGTGAGGTCCTCGCGCTGTCGATCGTCGACGGCGATCCCGGTGCCGACGGCGTCGACCTGGGTGAGAGTGTGCGTGTTCGTATCACACGAGCGCAGTGACGATCGAGGAGTCGGTGGAGGGCATCGTCCGTCGGGTGTTGTCCTCCGCGCGTGACGGTGTCGTGCCGATCGTCGCCGTCGGTGATCCGGTCCTCCGGGTTCCGGCGTCGGCGTACACCGGTCAGTTGGAAGCGCGCACCCTGGGGCGTGTGATCGACGTGATGCGCGAGACGATGCGCGATGCACCGGGCGTGGGACTGGCTGCTCCGCAGATCGGCGTGCCGTTACGCATCGCCGTGATCGAGGACGAGTACGACGTCGCACCCGAGGTTGCCGCGGTGCGCGAACGGACGCCGGTGCCGTTTCGCGTGGTGGTGAACCCGACGTACGCCGAGATCGGGCCTGCGCGCCGTTCTTTCTACGAGGGGTGTCTGAGCGTTCCGGGATATCAGGCGGTCGTGTCGCGGGCAGCCGACGTTCGCCTCGAATGCACCGACCACGACGGGCGGGAGGTGGTCGAGACGCTGCACGGCTGGCCGGCGCGCATCGTCGCGCACGAGACCGACCACCTCGACGGCGTCGTCTACCTGGACAAAGCCGTCACGCGGTCGATCGCCGCCACCGACGTGTACGTCGACCGATGGGCGGACGCGTCGCCGCATCGGGCCGCCGACGCGTTGGGTTTCGCGCTCGACGAATGATCACCTGTCGGAAGTCCGGGAGTACGTTTCGGCCATGACCGACTCATGCAGTAGACGGTGGGTTCTGCATCTCGACATGGATGCGTTCTTCGCGTCCGTCGAGCAGCTGACCCGTCCGACGCTGCGTGGACGGCCTGTGCTGGTCGGCGGCGCGGGTGGGCGTGGCGTCGTCGCAGGATGCAGCTACGAGGCCCGCGTGTTCGGCGCGAGGTCCGCGATGCCGATGCACCAGGCGCGACGACTCGTCGGCGCAGGTGCAGTCGTGCTGCCGCCTCGCGGTGCGCTCTACCAGGTGTTGAGCCGCCGTGTGTTCGAGAGTCTTCGCACGCGCATGCCGGTGCTCGAGCAACTGTCGCTCGACGAGGCATTCGGTGAACCGGCCGAACTCGCCGGTGCGACGGCCGCCGAGGTCGAGGAGTTCTGCGAGTCGTTGCGAGCACTCGTCCGCGAGGAAACTGGATTGATCTGCAGCCTGGGAGCCGGGTCGGGAAAGCAGATCGCGAAGATCGCGTCGGGGCTGGCGAAACCCGACGGCGTCACGGTGGTGTCACCCGGCGAGCAGACGGCTCTGATGGCCGCGCTGCCGGTACGCAAGCTGTGGGGGATAGGTCCTGTCGCCGACGAGAAGCTGCGGCGGCTCGGTATCGACACGATCGGAAAGTTCGTCGCCACACCCGAATCCGAGGTGGCCTCGATTCTGGGCGGCACCGTAGGTCCCAGCCTGCACAAGCTTGCACGAGGAATCGACGATCGAGCCGTCGCGGAACGTGCCGAGGCGAAGCAGGTGAGTGCCGAGACGACGTTCGCGCACGACCTGGTGACGCTGGCTCAGCTACGCGCCGCGGTGGACAAGAGCGCGGACGCCGCGCATCGACGGTTGCTGAAGGACGGCCGGGGGGCGCGCACGATCGTGCTGAAACTGCGCAAGT
Organism: Rhodococcus sp. Eu-32; assembly: GCF_003336925.1. Taxonomy (NCBI): domain Bacteria; kingdom Bacillati; phylum Actinomycetota; class Actinomycetes; order Mycobacteriales; family Nocardiaceae; genus Rhodococcus; species Rhodococcus sp. Eu-32. The sequence continues at coordinate 117,980 of NZ_QGNK01000008.1, forward strand.
CGGATATGAGTATCGTCACCCGTTCGGTGACACTGCCCTACGCGACCGTCGACAAGCAGACCATCGTGGCGGCCGCCCAGCGGCAGGTGCTCGATCCCGTCGAGCTGGGTCCCATCCGCCTCGTCGGTGTCGGTCTGGCCGGACTGTCCGCTGTGCAACAGGGTTCGTTGTTTCCGGAGTTGGAGCACGATTCCGAGGATTCACCTCGCGAACAAACGACGGCGGCGGAAATTGTGGCTTCGGTAAGAGAGCACGGTCCGAAGTGGCACCCGGGCATGGACGTAAGGCATCCTGAATACGGACACGGGTGGGTCCAGGGGGCTGGCCACTCCGTGGTGACGGTTCGTTTCGAGACGCGATCTTCAGGACCCGGTCGTGCTCGTACCTTTGCCGAGGGAGACACGATGCTCGAGGTAGCGGACGCGCTCGGAAGTCTCGAATGAGGCTCGGGCCTCAGACGCTATTGGACGGGAGTGGAGCCTGCAGGAACGACCTTACCGGTGAGTAGGCAATTTCTGGCCGGGTGGCTCGTGTCCTGGCATAGTGGAGCCGCCTGAAACGAACGACCCGATGACCCGCCGGCGCCGACGAAGTGGCGCCGGCTACGTGAAAAGACACGCAGAAGAACTGAAGGGACAGAGCAATTGAAGCTTCGTAACACCCGACGGGCACTGGTTGCCGGCGTCGCGATCGCCGCCACGCTGACGATGACCGCATGCAGTTCCGGTGACGACGAGGGAGGAAACGACGCCACGACGTCCGCGTCGGTTGCGTCGACCACCGCTACGACCGAGGCTCAGAGCGACTACCCACCTGTTCCCACCGCCGAGGAGCTCAACCAGGAGCTTGCTCGTGGACTCGACCCGGCCGTGCCGGTCGAGGAGAAGGCTCAGCTCATTCAGGGCGCCGAGGCCGATCCCGAACTGATCAACCAGGTTGCCGCCGCGGCTGTCCAGAACGGCGCGGAAATCGTCATCACGAGTGTCGACGACCTCGGAGACGGCACGCTCAACGCGGGTGCCACCCTGACCATCGGCGGACAGGCCAACCCCGGCAACTTCACCTTCGTTGCAGAGGACGGCGTCTGGAAGCTGTCGAAGGAGAACGCCTGCAGCTTCGTCCAGCTCGCGCAGCTGACGTCGCCTGCCTGCGCATGATGCGTTAGTTTCACGGCTTCATTCGATGCCGGTGTTCGGTTCTTCACGAACCGAACACCGGCATCGGTGTTTCTACACCCCGCGGGCGACGCCGCGGATTTCGTCCACCGCGGCCTGCGCGAGCGCGGACAACGTGGCGTCGTCGACGCCGTCCTCGTCGGTCGCGACCACCTGAACGACAGTCGAATCCACGACGGCGACGACGACGTCCGACACGAGCGTGAAGCCGCTGCTCTCGATCTGCAGCCGGGCCGCCACCGACGCGTCACCTGCCGTGACGTCGCCGTCGCGGCCCGAGAGGGTGTACGCGACGTCGATTCCGTCGGCGTCCGTTCCGGTGAACGTGGCGCATTCGGCGAAGGTCGCCTGGACGGCGGCAAACGCGTCGGCAGCACCCCGATCGACGTAGCTGGCGGCGTCCTCGTCGATCGACGAGAAGTCGGGACCCGAGTAGCGCACCTCGGCCGACGCGGCCGCGTCGGCGAACTGCTGCGAGATCGGCGCCAGGACATCGGCGCAGCGCTGCGGGTCGGTGCCCGACTGGTCCGGTGCGTCGTACTCGGGCGCCGGATCGAGTCCGAGGTCCCGTACCGGGTCGGGGATGACGGTGTAGCCGGGCGGCAGCGACTCCAGCGGGATCATCGCCGACTGCAGCACCGAAGAGTCGGTGATCGGCGGACCGGCCAGCGGGTCCGGTGCGGACACTGCCGCCGGTGCAGGCGCGGTAGTACTCGGCGCGGCGTCGTCCGAGTTCGCGCCGCAGGCCGCGGACACCACCGCGCACGTCCCCAGTACCACGGCGAGGCGCAGGCGACCGGTCACGACGTCGTCCATCGCAGCGAGTCGGTGATGTTCTGTCCCAGCACGGTCGTCCCCTCGGGGTCGCTGTACTGCTGCGTACCCCCGACGGACACGTCGCCGCTCACCGGAAGTGGCTTCGTCAGGTCGAGTTCGACCGTTCCCGACCCGGACATGACGTAGGAATCGATGTTCAGACTGCCGGCTTCGTCGGGGAGGTCGAGAGTCGTCGACGCGGGGGTCTGGTCGATCTGCAGATCGACGGTGAGACGGTCGCCGTCGCGGGCGCGCAGCGTGGCCCGGGTGACCTGGTTCAGCGTCACACCACTGATGACCTGTTGTGAGGTGGTCCACACCGCGCCGACGCCGACATCGCCCTCGGGGAACGACACCGAGCGGTAGACCGCCTGATTGAGTGCCTGTTCGATCGCGGCTCTGGCCGAGTCCTGTGCCTGTTCGGAGGGTGTGATGCTCAGCGCGGTGACGGCACCGGTGTCGGTGACCGTCAACCCGGCAGCCGAACCTTTCGACGGCGCAAGAGCGTCCGTCAGGCGCTGGTCCGCCGACGTCGCCTTTCCGATGGACAGCGCGACCTGATCGCCGTCCGGCGACGCGGTCAGGGGAAGCGTCAACTCCGGAGTCGAGAAGTCCTGGACGGCCTGGTCGTCGATCTGCTGCGTCACCGTGGAGCTGGTGACGAGCTGTACCGATTGCTCGCCGTCGTACGCGGGGGTCAGCGGCGAGCGCGGCTCGGCGCCCGGGTCGACCAACGTCGTCGTCACCGGGGTGACCGGAAGAGACACGCTCGTCGGCGTCGACGTGGCCTCGGTGTCGGCGGATGCACTGTCGTCGGACGAGCTGCACGCGGTCATCACGGCTGCGGCGGCGACCAGCGCCGCGAGGGCGCGCAGGCGCCGCATCGGAGTTTCGGAAGTCGAGATCACGGGACCAGGCTACGGATGTGCGGGGCCCGGGCGCGGCCACGCGTCGGTCGAATGCCCTTCCCCGATAGGTCGGATGTTCGGCATGCACATGTGATGCTTCATGATGGAGGGGTGAGTGACGACCGTCCAGCCGACCCCAAACCCCCAGAACAGCCCGACGAGAACCCCGGCGCGGAAGCCGAGGTGGCGTCGACCAAGCCGTTGCGCACCCGGATGCTCGTCCTGATCGCCGCGGTGATCCTCGCGTTGGACCTCGTCACCAAGATCGCGGTCGTTCGATGGATCGAGCCCGGCAACCCCGTCGAGATCGTCGGCGACGTCGTGACTCTCCGTCTCGTCCGCAACCCCGGTGCAGCGTTCTCGATGGCCACCGGTATGACGTGGTTGTTGACGATCGTCGCGGTGTGTGTCGTCATCGGCGTGATCAGAATCGGGCGGACTCTGCGGTCACCGCTGTGGGCTCTCGGCCTCGGACTGGTCCTCGGCGGCGCGCTGGGCAATCTGATCGACAGGTTCTTCCGCGCGCCGGGGCCACTGCAGGGACACGTCGTCGACTTCGTGTCGGTGGGCTGGTGGCCGGTGTTCAACGTCGCCGACTCGTCGATCGTGTGTGGCGCGATCCTGCTCGTCGTGTTGAGCCTGTTCGGATTCGAGCCGAACGGCACTCGGGCGCACTCGAAGAAGTCCGCGGCAGCGTCGACCTCGGCGGCCGACGAATGAGGGAATCACGGTCGATGCCGGTTCCCGACGGCCTCGACGGAATGCGCGTCGACGCGGGCGTGTCACGGCTGCTCGGGTTGTCCCGAAACGTCGTCGCGACGCTCGCCGAGGAAGGGTCGGTCGCCGTCGACGGCACGGCGGTGGGCAAGTCCGACCGGCTTTCTGCGGGTACGTGGCTCGAGGTGGAGCTTCCCGAGCCTGCTCGGGAGCTGACGATCGAGGCCGAACCCGTTCCCGGGATGGACATCCTGTATGCCGACGACGACATCGTCGCGGTCGACAAGCCGGTCGGCGTCGCGGCGCACGCGAGTGTCGGATGGACCGGCCCGACGGTCATCGGCGGTCTTGCCGCGGCGGGCTACCGCATCTCGACGTCCGGTGCACACGAGCGTCAGGGCATCGTGCATCGGCTCGACGTCGGTACGTCCGGCGTGATGGTGGTCGCGACGTCCGAGCGCGCGTACACGATTCTGAAGCGGGCATTCAAGCAACGAACCATCGAGAAGCGCTATCACGCTCTCGTGCAAGGCCATCCGGATCCGAGCAGCGGAACGATCGACGCGCCGATCGGGCGTCACGGCAGCAACGACTGGAAGTTCGCGGTGCGCGCGGACGGTAAGCCGAGCGTGACGCACTACGACACCATCGAGGCGTTCCAGGCGGCAAGTCTGTTGGACGTGCACCTCGAAACCGGTCGTACGCATCAGATCCGCGTGCACTTCTCGGCGTTGCGACACCCGTGCTGCGGCGATCTGACGTACGGCGCGGATCCGCGGCTGGCCGAGAGGCTCGGTCTCGAGCGTCAGTGGCTGCACGCCAAGTCGCTGGGGTTCGCGCATCCATCCGACGGTCGATGGGTCGAGATCGAGAGCAAGTACCCCGCCGACCTCGAACACGCCCTCGAGGTACTGCGAAACGCATGATGCGGGTAGGTGGCCTCGTCGAGGGCGTCGTGATCGCGGCGGCTGCCGTCGGGCTGTGCGCCGTCGTCGGAATCGCGAAGCCCCTGCCCGTGGCGGGTGTGAGCACTGACCGTCTCGGACCCGACTCGGGGGAGACCGTCGCCGAGTACACCGGCCGCGCGCGCGCCGGACTGGCCGAACCGGGTGACTCCGAACCTCGTTGGGCGCTCGTGTCGTTCGACACGTACGTCTCGCCCGGACAGTCGTTCTCGGCAGCGCGGGGTGAACGGATCGCCCAGGTGCTGATCCGAGTGCCGATCGAGCGAGTACAGACGCGAGTGCTCGCCATCGGTGTCCCGGGTACGGACGCGTCCGTAAGTTCTGCGCTCGACGTCGCGGCGACGGAGCTGCATGCGGGAGTCGGGCAATGGGACCGGCAGGCGCAGATCGACGCGGCGTCGGTCACTCGTCTCGCGGCGGGGTGCGACTGTGTCGTCGGTCTCGTCGTGCGCGCGGATCCGTCCGCGCTGGCGGCGATCGAGAACGAGCCGGGCGTCCGTGCCGTCGAGGCACTGCCTGCCGATGCGCGCGCAGGTCATTTCGCGGTTCGGGCACTGCTGCCCGACTACATTGACGTCGTGGGTGCACTGCCCGACGACGGTCCGATCCCGGCGCCCTAGACACGCGGGGCTTCGGACACACCGACGACTGCGGATCTGTCGCTGCCGAGTAATAGAGTGGGGGCACTTCCGCCGACCCGCCTCGGCCGCTCGACCATCCAGCTGTACCGCTCGACCCTCAGGAGAGAACCTTCGTGGCTGACTCGTTCGTTCATCTGCACAACCACACCGAGTACTCGATGCTCGACGGGGCGGCGAAGATCGCGCCGCTGTTCGCAGAGGCGAACCGCCTGGAGATGACGGCCGTTGGTATGACCGACCACGGCAACATGTACGGCGCCAGCGAGTTCTACAACGAGGCCAAGAAGGCAGGCATCAAGCCGATCATCGGCATCGAGGCGTACATCGCTCCCGAGTCGCGCTTCAACAAGAAGCGCGTGTTGTGGGGTGACCGCAACCAGAAATCGGACGACGTCTCCGGTAGCGGCGCGTACACCCACATGACGATGGTCGCCGAGAACGCGACGGGTGTCCGGAATTTGTTCAAGTTGTCGTCCCTGGCCTCGATCGAGGGTCAGCTCGGCAAGTGGGCTCGCATGGACGAGGAGATCATCGCCCAGCACGCCGAGGGCATCATCGCGACGACGGGCTGCCCGTCGGGAGAGGTGCAGACGCGTCTGCGCCTCGGTCACGACCGGGAAGCGTTGGAAGCGGCCGCCAAGTGGCAGGAGATCTGGGGCAAGGACAATTTCTTCCTCGAGCTGATGGACCACGGTCTGTCGATCGAGCGACGTGTCCGCGAAGGTCTGTTGGAGATCGGCAGGAAACTCGACATTCGTCCGCTCGCCACCAACGACTGCCACTACGTCACCAAGGACGCGGCCGAGAACCACGAAGCGCTGCTGTGTATCCAGACCGGTAAGACGCTGAGCGACCCCACCCGGTTCAAGTTCGACGGCGACGGCTACTACCTCAAGTCCGCGGCCGAGATGCGTCAACTGTGGGACGCCGAGGTGCCAGGTGCGTGCGACAGCACGTTGCTCATCGCCGAACGTGTGCAGCCGTACGACGACGTCTGGGCTCACCGCGACCGTATGCCGATCTTCCCCGTGCCGGAGGGAGAGACGCAGGGGTCCTGGCTCGCCAAGGAGGTCGACAAGGGCCTCGAATGGCGGTTCCCGAACGGGGTGCCGCAGGAATATCGCGATCGCGCGAAGTACGAGATCAGCGTCATCCTGGAAATGGGCTTCCCGGCGTACTTCCTCGTCGTCGGTGACCTCATCGCGCATGCTCGCGACGTCGGTATCCGCGTCGGACCCGGCCGTGGTTCGGCTGCAGGCTCGCTCGTCGCGTACGCGATGGGTATCACCAACATCGACCCGCTGCCGCACGGCCTGCTGTTCGAGAGATTCCTCAACCCCGAGCGCGTGTCGATGCCCGATATCGATATCGACTTCGACGACCGTCGCCGCGGTGAGATGGTGCGCTACGCCACGGAGAAGTGGGGTAGCGACCGCGTCGCGCAGGTCATCACGTTCGGCACCATCAAGACCAAGGCCGCCATCAAGGACTCCGCGCGCGTCCAGTTCGGCCAGCCCGGTTTCGCGATCGCCGACCAGATCACCAAGGCGCTGCCGCCGCCCATCATGGCGAAGGACATCTCGGTCGCCGGCATCACCGACCCGGCGCACGAGCGGTACAAGGAAGCGACCGAGGTCCGTGCGCTCATCGACTCCAACCCCGATGTGGCGACCATCTACAAGACCGCTCGCGGGCTCGAAGGTCTGATCCGCAACGCCGGTGTGCACGCCTGCGCGGTCATCATGTCGTCGGAACCGCTCACGGACGCGATTCCGGTGTGGAAGCGCGCGCAGGACGGCGCCATCATCACCGGCTGGGACTACCCGTCGTGTGAGGCCATCGGCCTGCTCAAGATGGACTTCCTGGGTCTGCGGAACCTGACCGTCATCGGTGACGCCATCGACAACATCAAGTCCAATCGCGGCATCGACCTCGATCTCGACACGCTGGGCCTCGACGACCCGGCGACGTACGAATTGCTCGCTCGCGGTGACACTCTCGGCGTGTTCCAGCTCGACGGCAGCGCGATGCGAGACCTGCTGCGACGCATGCAGCCGACCGGGTTCGAGGACATCGTCGCCGTGCTCGCGCTGTACCGCCCCGGTCCGATGGGCATGAACGCGCACAACGACTACGCCGACCGCAAAAACGGTCGACAAGAGGTCAAGCCGATTCACCCCGAGCTCGAAGAACCGCTCGCGGAAATCCTGAAGGACACGTACGGCCTGATCGTGTATCAGGAGCAGATCATGCAGATCGCGCAGAAGGTCGCCGGGTACTCGCTCGGTCAGGCCGACATTCTGCGTCGAGCGATGGGTAAGAAGAAGCTGTCGGTGCTGGAAGAGGCGTATGCCGGATTCCGCGACGGCATGCTCGCCAACAACTTCTCCGAGCCGGCGATCAAGGCGCTGTGGGACACGATTCTCCCGTTCGCCGGGTACGCGTTCAACAAGTCGCACGCCGCAGGCTACGGACTTGTCTCGTACTGGACCGGCTACCTCAAGGCCAACTACCCGGGTGAGTACATGGCCGGTCTGCTCACCAGCGTCAGCGACGACAAGGACAAGTCTGCGGTCTACCTCGCCGACTGCCGCAAGCTCGGCATCACGGTGCTTCCTCCGGATGTCAACGAGTCGGAGCTGAACTTCGCGTCCGTCGGCAAGGACATCCGATTCGGTCTCGGCGCCGTGCGCAACGTCGGCACCAACGTCGTCGCGTCGATCATCAGAGCGCGCGAGGAGAAGAGCAAGTACACCGACTTCTCCGACTACCTGAACAAGATCGACGCGACCGCGTGCAGCAAGAAGGTCACCGAGTCGCTGATCAAGTCCGGTGCGTTCGATTCGCTCGACCATCCGCGCAAGGGCTTGATGCTCATCCACGCCGACGCCATCGATTCGGTGATGGGCACGAAGAAAGCCGAGGCCATCGGTCAGTTCGATCTGTTCGGCGGCGAGGACGCCGACGAGTCGATCAGCTCGGTGTTCAATGTCCGTGTGCCGGACGAGGAGTGGGACTCCAAGCACCGGCTCGCGCTCGAGCGGGAGATGCTCGGCCTGTACGTCTCCGGACACCCGCTGATGGGCGTCGAGCACATGCTCGCTGCGCAGTCGGACACCAACATCCCGGCCATCCTCGAAGGTGACGTCAAGGACGGAACGCAGGTCACGATCGGCGGCATTCTGGCGTCGGTCAACCGCCGCATCAACAAGAACGGTCTGACGTGGGCGTCGGCGCAGCTCGAGGATCTCGTCGGTGGTATCGAAGTGTTGTTCTTCCCGCAGTCGTACTCGGTGTTCGGCGCCGACGTGACCGAGGACTCGGTGGTTCTGGTGAAGGGTCGCGTGTCGGTGCGCGACGATCGAATCTCGATCATCGCGAACGACCTTGCCGTGCCGGATCTGTCGGCCGTCGGTGTCGCGAAGCCGTTGGCGGTCATGTTGCCGACGCGGTTGTGCACGGCCGACAAGGTCGGTGCGCTCAAGCGCGTGTTGATGAGTCACCCGGGGACGTCGGACGTGCACTTGCGTCTGGTCAGCGGCGACAAGGTGACCGCACTCAAGCTCGACGACAGTCTGCGCGTCACTCCGACGTCGGCGCTGATGGGTGACCTGAAGGCTCTACTCGGTCCCGGCTGCCTCGCCGGCTAGCGGACCGGTAGCCGGTACACGACAGTGGCCGGTGTCGACGAAGATTCGGTCGACACCGGCCACTGTCGTGCAGTCAGTTGCGCAGTTGCTCCGTCGACTTCAGAACCCACCACGCGACGACGGTTGCTGCTGCGGCACCGAGGACGGCGACCTGCAGTGACGTGGTGAGAGCGAGCGCGCCGATGAACACGAGCACACCGAAAATCAACGACTCGACCTTGTACACCGGCCACGCGGTCCCGGCGATGTCGACGGTGTGTACCTGCGCGGGCCTGCGGGTAGGGATTCGGGGGATTGCGTAGGTCATTGCGCGCTCCGTTCGGCTGTGCTGCGTACTCGCTTCAGGGTATACGCATCGCAGGTTTCGGTCTACCGAAACTTCTTCTGTCGGCGCCCTGTTTTCGCATCGATGGTCCACGACAGTTGTCCAACGGCTGCCACGGTCCATCGATGCTGGGATACTCGGGGTCATGCCATTGACAGGTGAATACGAACCGAGCACATCCGACTGGGCGCGCGAGCAGGCCGAGCTGCTGGAGGGTTCAGGCGGCACCGAGGGAACGTCGTTGCGCGGCATGCCTGTCGTGCTGTTGACGACCAAGGGCAACAAGTCCGGCAAGCTGCGCAAGACGCCGCTGATGCGCGTCGAGCACGACGGCGAATACGCGGTGGTCGCATCGTTGGGCGGCGCACCGAAGCATCCCGTCTGGTACTACAACATCGTCGCCGAGCCGCTGGTCGAACTCCGTGACGGCACCGACAACGCCGACTACACCGCACGGGAAGTCACCGGCGTCGAAAAGGCCGTGTGGTGGGAGCGGGCCGTCGAGGCGTTCCCGGACTACGCGGACTACCAGAAGAAGACGGACCGCGAGATTCCGGTCTTCGTGCTGACCCGGGTCCAGTAGTGGCGAGGAATTCGAAGCCCGGCACAGTAGCCGAGCAGCTCGTCGCGCAACTCGTCGACGCGGGGGTGCGGCGCATCTACGGCGTCGTCGGCGACAGCCTCAACCCGATCGTCGACGCGGTCCGCCGCAGCGGGGGATCGTCGGAAGGCGGCATCGACTGGATCCACGTTCGGCACGAGGAGGCGGCGGCATTCGCCGCGTCCGCCGAAGCGCAGCTGACCGGACAGCTCGCGGTCTGCGCAGGGTCGTGCGGTCCCGGCAACCTGCACCTGATCAACGGCCTCTACGACGCCAACCGATCGGGCGCGCCGGTGCTCGCGATCGCGTCGCACATCCCGAGCGTGCAGATCGGTTCGAGCTTCTTCCAGGAGACGCATCCGGACCGGTTGTTCGTCGAATGCTCGGTGTACGCGGAGTTGATCAGCACCGCCGAACAATCGCCGCGAGTGGTGCATTCGGCTGTGCAGCATGCACTCGGTGCGCCGGGCGTCGCCGTCGTGACGCTGCCCGGTGACATCGCCGACGAACCCGTGGGACGTCCGGCGCCGTCGTTCGTGAAGACGGGCACACCGTCACTTGTTCCCGACGACGCCGATGTTCGACGGCTCGCCGCCGCGATAGACGAGGCGTCGACGGTGGCGATCTTCGCGGGTGCCGGGGCGAAGGACGCGAGGACCGAATTGCTGGAACTCGCCGAGCTGCTCGGTGCACCGATCGGGCATTCGTTGCGCGGCAAGGAGTACGTGCAGTACGACAATCCGTTCGACATCGGGATGACGGGACTTCTGGGATACGGCGCTGCGCACGACGGCATCCACGACGCGGACCTGCTTCTCCTGATCGGGACGGACTTTCCCTACGATCAGTTCCTGCCCGACCGCGTGCGGACGGCGCAGATCGACAGTGCGGCCGAAAAGCTCGGTCGCAGAACGAGTCTCGATTTCGCCGTGCACGGCGATGCGAAGAGCACGCTGGCGGCATTGCTGCCCCTGGTGCAGCGCAAGTCCGACAGGTCGTTCCTGAAACGCACGCTCGATCGACACGAGACGCTGATGACGAAGGTCGTCGGCGCGTACACGACACCGGTCAAGCAACGAACGCCGATCCACCCGGAGTACGCGGCGTCGATCCTCGACGACCTGGCTGCACGCGACGCCGTGTTCACCTCCGACACCGGCATGTGCAACGTGTGGACCGCTCGCTATCTGAATCCGAACGGCAGTAGACGTTTCGTGTCGTCGGCACTGCACGGTTCGATGGCCAACGCGCTTCCCCATGCGATCGGAGCGCAGGTGGCGTTCCCGACGCGTCAGGTCGTGTCGCTCTCGGGCGACGGTGGCCTGTCCATGCTGATGGGGGAGTTGCTGACCGTCGCGATGTATCGACTGCCGGTGAAGATCGTCGTGTTCAACAACTCGACGCTGGGCATGGTCAAGTTGGAGATGCTCGTCGACGGCATTCCCGACTTCGGGGTCGATGTGCCCGCCACGGACTACGCGGCAATCGCGTCGGCGCTGAAGATCTTCTCGCGGCGCATCGAGGACCCGGCCGACCTGGAGTCGGGAATCGCGGCGGCGCTCGAACACGACGGGCCGGCGCTGGTCGACATCGTCACCGACCCGAACGCGCTGTCGCTGCCGCCGACGATCACCGGCGAGCAGGTGAAGGGATTCGCGTTGGCGATGTCACGGATGGTCATGAACGGTGGCGTCGGCGAGGCGGTGCAGATGGCCAAGTCGAACCTGCGTAACGTTCCGCTGCCGTCTCAGTTCGACCCGAGACGGTAGTCCCGACTTATCGTCGGAACTGCGCTGGTGGCAGCATGGACGGGTGTCCAACTCGCCTGAAGTAGCCGAAGCACTCACTCATCCGTTCGCGGTCACCGCGGACGACATCGATGCGGCTGCCCGGCGAATTTCGGACGTCGTCGCGTCGACGCCGCTGCAGTACTGCGAACGGCTGTCCGCTGTCACCGGCGCGCACGTCTATCTCAAGCGTGAAGACCTCCAGATCGTGCGCTCGTACAAGATTCGCGGCGCCTACAACCTGATGGCCCAGCTGACGCCCGAGGAGCTGGCCGTCGGAGTCGTCACTGCCAGTGCAGGCAACCACGCGCAGGGCGTCGCCTTCGCGTGCCGCGCGATGCAGGTGCAGGGCCGGATCTACGTGCCGGCCAACACGCCCAAGCAGAAGCGCGATCGGATCCGTGTGCACGGGGGCGAGTTCGTCGAGCTGATCGTCACCGGCGACACGTTCGACGCGGCTGCGGCGTCGGCTGCCGAGGATGTCGTCCGGACCGGCGCCACGATGGTTCCGCCGTTCGACGACCCGCGGACCGTGGCAGGTCAGGGCACGATCGCCGCCGAGATCGTCGAGCAGCTCGGCACCGCTCCCGACACGGTCGTCATGCCGGTCGGAGGAGGCGGCTGCATCGCCGGCATCTCCACGTATCTGCGCGAACGCTCCCCGTCGACGGCACTCGTCGGTGTCGAGCCGTCGGGAGCTGCGTCGATGACGGCCGCGCTCGTCGCGGGCGGTCCGGTGACGTTGTCGAACATCGATCCCTTCGTCGACGGTGCCGCCGTGCGCCGTATCGGCGACGTGCCGTACGAGGCGCTGCGATTCCTCGGCGCCGAGGTCGTCTCGCACGCGTCGCTGCCCCTCGTGACGGTGCCGACCTTCCCGCGCACCGAGAACGCGTCGGGACCGTTCTTGATGACGCAGATCGACGAGGGTGCGATCTGCACGGCGATGCTCGACCTGTACCAGAACGAGGGAGTCATCGCCGAACCGGCTGGTGCGCTGAGTGTTGCTGCGTTGAACCAGATTTCGGTCGCGCCGGGCAGTACGGTCGTGTGCCTGGTGTCCGGTGGCAACAACGACGTGTCGCGGTACGGCGAGATTCTCGAACGCTCGCTGGTGCACCTCGGACTCAAGCACTATTTCCTGGTGGATTTTCCACAGGAGCCGGGCGCGCTGCGTCGATTCCTCGACGAAGTTCTCGGGCCCGACGACGACATCACACTGTTCGAGTACGTCAAGCGCAACAACCGGGAAACCGGTGCCGCGCTCGTCGGCGTCGAGTTGGGTCATGCATCGGGACTCAGTTCGTTGCTCGAGCGGATGCGGTCGTCGCGGCTGCGCGTCGAACAGCTCGAACCGGGTTCACCGGCGTACAGCTACTTGACCTGATCGCCGGCGAGCAGGCGCTCGACCACCTTCTGGTGTAGCTCGGGTTCCACGTCGGGCAGGTTCATCAGCGCGTTCAGGTAGATCCCGTCGCCGACGAGTCGGACGATCTCGGCCGCGACGGGGTCGGTGATCTCGGCGCGAATCGCTTCGTCCCACAACCGCATGACCTCGGTCACGGCATCCTGGATCTCGCCGGGCGCGCCGTCGATGCTGCGCAGCACCGCGAGAGTCGATCGAAACAGAGCGATCTCTTTCTCCGAGATGGTCTCCGGCGGTTGCAGGTACCACTGAGCGACGGTGGTTCCGCCCTGCTCGGCCTGCGCTCGCTGTGCGTCGGAACGGTCGCCGAGCCGTCGCACCATCGCCGCGATCATCGCGTCCTTGGTGTTGAAGTGATAGAGCAGCCCGCCCTTGGACACCCCGGCCTTCGCCGCGACGGCCTCCAGCGTCACCTTCGTCGATCCCTCGTCCAGCAGGAGCTCCTCGAGCGCGTCGAGTATTCGGTCTCGTGTGTCGCGTGACATACCGCCAGTGTAAACGACTGTACCGGCTGGACGGTCAGCTGCTACGCTCGGTGACTGTACCGGCTGGACGGTCGAGTCGCCGGAGTCATCCAAGGAGAACAAGTGAGTGAGTTGCGCACGCACGACGTGCAATCCGACGTCACGACTATGGCGACGAAGAAGGACTGGATCGGGCTGATCGTGCTCGCGTTGGCGGTGCTGCTGATCGCGGTCGACGGCACCGTGCTGGACCTTGCATTGCCGTTCATCAGCGCCGACCTGGCGCCGACGAGTAATCAGCTGTTGTGGATCATCGACGTGTATTCGTTCGTGCTCGCCGGCCTCCTGATCACGATGGGCACGTTGGGTGACCGCATCGGCCGGCGAAAACTCCTGCTCCTCGGCGCTGCGGGGTTCGGTGTCGCGTCCGTCGTTGCCGGACTGTCGACGAGCCCCGACATGCTGATCGCGGCCCGTGTCCTGCAGGGGTTGTCCGGTGCGACGCTGATGCCCGCGACGCTCGGCCTGATCAGAACGATGTTCGCCGACGCTCGGCAACGCACCACGGCCATCGGTGTCTGGGGTGCGATGGCGGGCGGTGGGGCCGCGGCGGGTCCGCTCGTCGGCGGCTGGATCCTCGAGCACTTCTGGTGGGGAGCGGTGTTCCTGATCAACATCCCCGTCATGGTCCTGCTGATCCTGTTGGGGCCGTTCGTGATTCCCGAGTCGAAGGATCCGAACCCGGGCAAGTTCGATCTCGTGAGCGCGGCTCTGTCGATGCTCGCACTGGTGCCGCTGGTGTACGCCGTCAAGGAAACGGCGACGCACGGAGTCAGTGTGGTGAACGTGCTCGCCGCGGTGGTCGGCGTCGCCGCGGGCGTCGTGTTCGTCCGACGTCAGCGCATGCTCGACGACCCGATGATCGACCTGCGGTTGTTCTCGAACCCCGCGTTCTCGACGGCTGTCTTCACGAATTTCCTTTCGGTGTTCGCGCTCGCGGGTGTGCTCTTCTTCGGTGCGCAGTACCTGCAGCTGGTGCTCGGGTACAGCCCATTGGAAGCAGGGTTGTTGATGTTGCCGGGTACGGCGTCGAGCATCGTGATGTCGTTGATGGCCGCGTACCTGGTCCGAATCTGGCGTCCGGGAACGGTCTTGGCAGGTGGCCTCGCTCTGTCGGCATTGGGCCCGGCACTGCTGTACGGCTTGGGGGTGAGCAGCGGTCCGGCGTTGTTCGTCGGTGGCTTCGTCCTCATCGGCGTCGGTGCCGGTGTCGCGCTGACGTTGACGTCGGACCTCGTCGTGGGCGCTGTCCCGCCGAAGAAGGCGGGCGCCGCGTCGGCGGTGTCCGAGACCGCCTACGAACTCGGCATCGCACTGGGTGTTGCGGTTCTCGGTACCGTCGTCATGTCGTTCTTCCGTCGTGGACTCGACGTGTCGGGGCTGGACTCGGCGCAGGCCGCGACGGCGCAGGAGACGCTCGGTGGTGCCGTCGAGGTCTCCCGGAGCCTGCCGGAGCAGGCCGCCGCCCTGTTGGCCGATTCTGCGCACACCGCGTTCGTGACGGGTATGCACGTGGCTTCGGTGGCGACGGCCGTACTGCTGGCGCTGACGGCGGTTGTCGTCGCGGTGCGCTTACGCACCCGTGCGCGCGTGGTTGGCCCAGGGGCCGACTAAGCGCGCACGGGCGGCGAAGCCGCCAAGACCGTGAACGAATGACCGGGAACTCGCGTCGCGGCACCGGTTTCGTCCGAGATCGGCGGCTCCCACGACAGCAGTGGGGTGCCGCCGACCGGGACGGTCACCGTGTCGGGGGACAGGTTGCAGACCACGCGGAGCGACCCGCGATGCAGGACGATCCATTGCTCGTCCTCGTCGTAGTCGACCGTCAGGTTCTGGAGCCAGGGATCGGTGAGGTCCGCGTACTGCTTACGGAGAGACAGCAATCCGCGGTACGTCTCGAGCAGGCGCGCGTGGTCGCCGTCACCGAGTTCGGACCAGTCGAGCTTGGACCGCAGGAATGTCTGCGGGTCCTGCGGGTCGGGAATGTCGTCGGAATCCCAACCGTGCTCGGCGAATTCGGCTTTGCGACCTTCCGCCGTCGCCTTCCCCAATTCGGGTTCGGGATGCGAGGTGAAGAACTGGAACGGCGTCGACGCGCCCCACTCCTCGCCCATGAACAGCATCGGGGTGTACGGAGAGGCAAGCACCAGTGCAGCTTTCACCGCCAACTGCCCGGGCGTCAGGTAGAAGCCGGGGCGATCGCCTGTCGCCCGGTTGCCGACTTGGTCGTGCGTCGTCGTGTACGTGACGAACGAGCTCGCCGGTATCCGTCGCGTGTCGACCGGCCTGCCGTGCCTGCGCCCTCGGAAACTCGAGTACGTTCCGGCGTGAAAGAAGCCCTGCCGCAACGTGTTCGCGAGACCCTTGAGCGAGCCGAAGTCGCCGTAGTATCCCTGCCGCTCGCCCGACACCGCAGCATGGATCGCGTGGTGCAGGTCGTCGTCCCATTGTGCGTCGAGACCGTAGCCGCCGCCCGAGCGAGGCGTGATCAGTGTCGGGTCGTTCAGGTCGCTCTCCGCGATGAGAGTGAGCGGGCGTCCGAGGTGCGCCGACAGGCGACGGGTCTCGATGGCCAGTTCCTCGAGCAGATGCACCGCCGTGGTGTCCGCGATGGCGTGCACCGCATCGAGCCGCAGTCCGTCGATGTGGAACTCGGAGAACCAGCGCAGCGCGTTCTCGATCGCGTACCGCCGGACATTGCCGGACTCGGCGCCTGCGTAGTTGATGGTCTGGCCCCACGTGTTGGCGCCCTGGGACATGTACGGACCGAACCGCTCGAGATAGTTTCCCGACGGCCCGAGGTGGTTGTAGACGACGTCGAGCACGACGCCCAGACCGCGGGCATGACACGCGTCGACGAGTCGTTGCAACCCGTCGGGCCCGCCGTACGCCTCGTGGACGGTGTACCAGAGGACGCCGTCGTAGCCCCAGTTGTGGGTACCGTTGAATCCGTTGACGGGCATGATCTCGACGAACGTCACGCCGAGATCGACCAGGTGATCGAGCTTGTCGACGGCCGCGTCGAACGTGCCCTCGGGTGTGAACGTGCCGATGTGCAGTTCGTACACCACACCCCCCGGCAGCTGCCGACCGGTCCATGCCGAATCCGTCCAGACCGAGGGGTCGACGCAGTGCAGTTGCGACAGCTCGTGCACCCCCTCGGGTTGGCGCGGCGAGCGTGGGTCGGGGATCACGGCGTCGTCGTCGTCGAGCACGAAGCCGTACCGGCTGCCCAGTGATGCGTCGGCGTCGACGAACCACCATCCGCCCTCACGCTTCTGCATCGAGTGCAGCTCCCCGTCCAGGTGCAGGCGGACGGTGTCGGGTGTCGGTGCCCAAACCTCGAAGCGGTGCGTCATCGGTCGGTGTCTCCTACGTTCTCGCGGACCAGGAGCGCCACGGGGAGCGCTGCGAACAGTTCGGTGGCGGATGCCTGCGCGGTGTACACCGTGTCGGTGAGGCGATCGCGCCACTGTCCCTGCGGGAGTACCACGGTGGTGTCTCCCCAATCCTCGTTCTGCAGGGTCGACGAGTGACGCGTTGCGAGTGCCATCACGTCCGGCTCACCCTGCTGCGGCCCGCGAGAGAATCCGACGACGTGTGCCGATGCCGATCCCGTCGCGTACACGGGCGCGTACGTTCCGCCGACGAAACTCGCGGGACGTTCCCGACGCAGACGCAGCGCTGCCCGTACGACGCGGAACTTCGATGCCGCATCGGTGGTTGCCGATGGAACATCGTTGCCGGACAACAACTCTCGCCGAATCCGATAGTCCACCGGTCGCCGGTTGTCCGGATCGACCAGGGAGTCGTCCCACAGTTCGGTGCCCTGGTAGACGTCGGGAACGCCGGGTCCGACGAGCTGAAGAAGCTTCTGCCCCAGCGCGTCGCTGCGTCCGTGTACGTCGACTCGCGCGACGAGCATGGTCATCGAGTCGGCGACCGATCCCTGCATCACCGAGTCGAGCCATTCGTGCACCGACGACTCGAACGTCTCGTCGACGTCGTTCCATCCCGTGCGGAGGTTGGCTTCGCGCATCGCCTTCTCCGCGTACGCGTGAATCCGCTCGCGTAGTGAGTCGTCGATGGCGCCGTCGACCGGCCAGACGCCGAAGAGGTTCTGCCACAGGAAGAGTCCGGTCGCGCCGTCCGGACTGGGAATCATCTCTTCCCAGTCCGCGACGCAGCGTGCCCACAGTTCGGGAATTTGGGACAGGACGCCGATGCGTGCTCGGACGTCCTCCCCGCGCTTGGTGTCGTGCGTCGACAGGGTGGTCATCGCCGCAGGCCAGCGGTCCGCGCGATCGGCGTTCGCCAGATGGAACTGCGCGGGCGCGACACCGAAGATCGCCGGATCACCGCCGACTTCCTGCAGCGAGATCAGCCGGGTGGCCCGGTAGAACAGGCAGTCCTCGACGCCTTTGGCTGTGACCGCACCGCACACCTGCTCGAACCTGACCGCCGACTCACCGTTCGCCACCAGAGCCGTTGCGACAGCGTCGAGTCCGGCTTCGAGGTCGGGTCTGTTTTGCAACACCGTCCCGATGACGCGGGGGATCGTTCCCGCGAGGGGTGCGTAATCGGATCGGTAGTACGGCATGTGCGCCACCAGAGCGACGACGGCGTCCGTGACGGCCTCGGCGGAGATGTCCGCCTGTGATTCGCGCAGGATCGCGCGGGTAAGCCGTCGTACTTCGGGTGCCAGATCGCCTTGCGCGACAGCCGCTTTGAGCTCTCGCTCCGTGGCATGCAGCCACTCCGGATCACTCGCGCTGCCCGTACGTGACTGCGACAGCTCGCCCAGCGCCGTGGCGCCTGCCGGATCGACGAACACGCCGCCGACGTCGGCAAGCGCGTCGTAGCCGGTCGTGCCGTCGACGGGCAGTGACGTGTCGAGCGGCTCGCCCCGCGCCAGGATCTTCTCGATGACGAGCCAGCGATCCTCGCCCATCAGCTCACGCAGCTCGGTCAGGTAGCCTCCGGGATCCGCGAGACCATCCGGATGGTCGACGCGTAGGCCGTCGACGAGATCGTCCGTCATCCACGACGCGATCTCCTTGTGGGATTCGGTGAAGACGTCGTAGTCCTCCTGCCTGAGCCCGGCGAGGCCGTTGACGGAGAAGAAACGGCGGTACCCGACGAGTCCGGCCCGCCAACTGACCAGTCGATACGCCTGACGGTCGTGGATCGTGGTCGCGTCACCGTCGTCGGTGCCGTCGGCGATGGGGAATCGGTGGTCGTAGTAGGCGAGCAGTGGCGCATCACCGGTACGGTCGATCGTCAGCTCGTCCACATCGGAGTCCGAGCCGAGGATCGGCAGCGCGATCTTGCCGTCCACCCCGTTGTCGTCGGCCCAGTCGATGTCGAAGAAGCCGGCGTACTGCGACGCGCGACCGTTCCGCAGTACGTCCCACCACCACGCATTCTGCCGGGGATCCTCGACTCCGACGTGGTTGGGCACGATGTCGACGACGACGCCCATCCCGCGCGAACGCAGTTCGGCCGTCAGCGCTTCCAGTGCCGCTCGCCCGCCGAGGTCGGGGGAGACGATCGTCGGATCGACGACGTCGTATCCGTGTGTCGAGCCCTTGGTCGCGGACAGGACGGGGGACAGGTAGGCATGGCTGACGCCGAGGTCGTCGAGATAGTCGACGATTCCTCGGGCATCTTCGAGCGTGAACCCGTCCCCGCGCAGCTGTAGTCGATACGTACTGGACGGGATCGTCATGGGGTCAGTCCGTCTTTCGTAGAACGAGGAGTGACCGGGCGGCCACCTCGACGTGTGTACCCGCTTCGATGACATTCTCACTCACGCCGTTCGGCACGGCCGTGTCGAGCGCGACGGTCCATTCCTTGGCGTAGGCGCCGTCCGGCGTCAGGAAGTCGAGTGCCTCGTGATGTGCGTTGAAGCACAACAGGAACGAGTCGTCGACGACGCGTTCGCCGCGCTGGTCCGGCTCGGGAATACCCTCACCGTTGAGGAAGACGGTGAGGCTCTTGCCGAAGCCGCTGTCCCAGTCCTCGGGCGTCATCTCTTCGCCCGACGGCGTCAGCCAGGCGATGTCGCGCGCTTGCTCGCCACTACGAATCGGCCTGCCCTCGAAGAAGCGTCGACGACGGAAAACCGGATGGTCGTTGCGTAGCGCGATCGCGGTCTTGGTGAACTGCAACAGGTCCGCGTTGCTCTCGGCGAGAGACCAGTCCATCCACGCCAATTCGGAGTCCTGGCAGTAGACGTTGTTGTTGCCCTGCTGGGTGCGCCCGAATTCGTCGCCGTGCGCGAGCATCGGCGTTCCCTGACTCAGCAGCAGCGTCGCCATGATGTTGCGGATCTGCCGTCCGCGGAGTTCGAGAATCTCGGGGTCGTCGGTCGGGCCTTCGACGCCGCAGTTCCACGATCGGTTGTGGCTCTCGCCGTCGTTGTTGTCCTCTCCGTTGGCCTCGTTGTGCTTCTCGTTGTACGAGACCAGGTCGTGCAGGGTGAAGCCGTCGTGCGCGATCACGAAATTGATGCTCGCGCCGGGACGACGCCCGGTTGCCTCGTACAGGTCGGACGACCCGGTGAAGCGAGAAGCGAACTCGCCCAACGTCGCCGGCTCGCCGCGCCAGTAGTCGCGGACGGTGTCGCGGTACTTGCCGTTCCATTCCGTCCAGAGTCCGGGGAAGTTGCCGACCTGATAGCCGCCCTCGCCGACATCCCACGGCTCGGCGATCAGTTTGACCTGGCTGACGATCGGGTCCTGCTGGACCAGATCGAAGAAGGCGCTCAGGCGATCGACGTCGTGGAGTTCGCGAGCAAGCGTCGACGCGAGGTCGAAGCGGAAGCCGTCGACGTGCATCTCGGTCACCCAGTACCGCAGCGAATCCATGATCAGCTGCAACGTGTGCGGATGGCGGGCATTGAGGCTGTTGCCGGTGCCGGTGTAATCCATGTAGTGAAACGGGTCGCCGTCGACCAGGCGGTAGTAGGCGGCGTTGTCGATGCCGCGGAAGCTGATGGTCGGGCCCATGTGGTTGCCCTCGGCGGTGTGGTTGTAGACCACGTCCAGGATGACTTCGATGCCCGCATCGTGAAATGCGCGCACCATGGCCTTGAACTCGCTGACGGCCGCGCCTGCGTTCGGGTTCGAGGCGTAGTCCGCGTGCGGCGCCAGGAAACCGAATGTGTTGTAGCCCCAGTAGTTTCGCAGACCTTTGTCCAGCAACGTCTGATCCTGCATGAACTGGTGCACCGGCATGAGCTCGATCGCCGTGATTCCCAGATCGAGCAGGTGATCGATGATCGCGGGGTGCGCGAGACCGGCGTACGTGCCGCGGAGCGACTCGGGTACGTCCGGGTGCGCGACCGTCATGCCCTTGACGTGTGCCTCGTAGATGACGGTCTCGTGGTACGGGCGTTTCGGCGCGCGGTCGTTCTGCCAGTCGAAGAACGGGTTGATGACGACGGTCGTCATCGTGTGGCCGAGCGAGTCGTGCTGCGGGAAGTCGTCGCGCGGCGTCTCGTCGTGCGCGACGGGGTCGATGTCGACGATCTCCCCGTCGGGATCGACGAGATCCTCGCCGTCCTCGAACGGCTTCTCGTCCGTGTCCGGTTCCGCCGGAGTCTCGGGTGCCGGGGCGTCGAGACTGTAGGAGAACAGCGACCGGTCGCCGTCGAAGTCACCCTCGAACGCCTTGCCGTACGGGTCGAGCAGAAGCTTGCTCGGGTCGCAACGGTGTCCGTTCGCCGGATCCCACGGTCCGTGTACGCGGTACCCGTACTTCTGGCCCGGCACGACCGACGGGAGGTACGCGTGCCAGACGAATCCGTCGGATTCCTCGAAGCGGACGCGTGTCTCGGTTCCGTCGTCGGCGATGAGGCACAGGTCGACTGCTTCGGCCACTTCGGAGAACAACGCGAAGTTGGTCCCGGCACCGTCGTAGGTGGCTCCCAGCGGATAGGCGGACCCCGGCCAGATTTCGATCGCGGGTGATTCGGTGGCGGTGTCCTCAGGCATGGATCAACCCTACTGTGGCCGGGTCGCCCCGGCTCACCACCAACCCGTCGCCGACGCCATCTTCCGCCCGAGTTCCGCGGTCAGAGTCCGCATGTATGTCGCAGTGAGGTGATGTTCGTCGCGATAGATCAGCACGTTGCCCGCAATCACACGACAGATGTCGACGTCGCACAGCGCGTTCGACAGGTCGAGGGGGAACACCGTCGGGAATCGGAACGATGCGGCGAGCGCGGGATCGATCGGGGACAGCGCATTGTCGCGGGGCATGCCGCACGACGTCGCCGAACCGCCGTCGGCGAGGCAGTCGATCGCTCGATACTGGACGCCGCCGCGTTCGAGCCACGGGTTGTCGCGCATCGCGAGCACGGGAATGCCGCGCGTCGACAGCTCGGACCACACCTGCAGATACCAGTCCGGGGTGTAGTCGCCCGGCCCGTCCTCGCGGGGGCGTGTCGATGTCGTGAACACGTAATCGGGCGAACTCTCTCCGAGCCTGTCGACGACGGTCCGGCTCCAGTCGAGACAGTCCGGATATTCGGTGTCGCCCAGCATCGGCATCGTTCCGAGGGTCAGCGGACATCCCATCTTCAGGTACGTCACGATGCGGAATCCGTGTTCGCGTCCGAGTGCGTCGAGCGCGGTGATCCAATGCTCGGCGTGCGAACTGCCCGCCAGGGCAATGGTGCGCGGCGCCGTCGTATCGCCGTACTCGCAACTGACGGCGTCCTTCGTCTCGAAGTCGGCGATGCAGCCCTCGATCGTCGTGATCGGCAGGTCTTCGGGAGCGGAGAAAAGGGACGGTGCGATGTCGGCGTCGTCGGCCTGGGCGCCGTCGGTGAGAACGAGCGCACCGGGATGCGTCGCGAGATCGTCGCCGTCGGCAGCCTGGAGCTTCGCGACGGTGCGATCGATGTAGAAATTCCAGCCGGTCGAGCCGACGACCACGACGGCAGCCAGGACCGCGGCGGTGGCGGTGATGGCGATTCGGGGAATGGACCTGGCCTTCGACTGCATCGGTTTCTCGACGAGCCGGACGGTGGCCATGGCCAGAAGCACCGACACGGCGATGATCGCGGCGCCGACGGGAATGCTCGCGGACGGCTCGCCGGTGACTGCGAGCCAGAAGATGAGGATGGGCCAGTGCCAGAGGTAGAGCGGGAACGCGATCGATCCGAGCCACAGGCCGACGCGGCTGCGCAGCACACGGGCGACGGGCGTCGACGGTCCCGCCACGATCAACGCAAGTGTCGCGAGAACGGGAAACAGTGCCCAGGGGCCGGGAAACTCACGGACGCCGTCGAGTACGAAACCGCACGCGACGATCGCGCTGATACCTGCCAGTGCGAGCACGGTCCGGCCGGTCCGCTTCGGTAGACCTTCCTCGTCCTCTGACGTCGAGCTGCGGGCGGCGAACACCGCAGCCAATGCGGCTCCGGCCAGGATCTCCCAGAGACGAGCGCCGGTGTCGTAGTAATTCCACGACTGCAGCCGCGTTGCGCCGTCCGCCGCGTACACGAAGGACAGAAGAGCGAATCCGGAGAACAGAACGAGGTAGACGCGGGGATCGGGGCTTGCGCGGTGGAAGCCCCGCGAGCGTCGCAGGATGGCGGCGAGACCGAACACGACGACGATCGCGAGCAGATAGAACTGGAACTGCACGGCCACGGACCACAGGTGCTGCAGTGGGCTGACGTTCGGATCCGCTGCCAGGTAATCCTGCGACGTCCAGGCCAGTTCCCAGTTCGCGAAGAAGAAGACGCCCGACACGAGCTGGTCCCCGATGTCCGCCCAGCGGGTGCGCGGAAACACGGTCACCGCCCCGACCGCGACTCCGACGAGAACCAACACGAGAGGTGGCCCGAGCCTGCGGAGGATTCGAGAGACACGGGTGAACGGGTTCAGGCTTCCGCCCGCCCGAGCGGTGCGGATCAGCGATGCCGTGAAGAAGAAGCCGGTGAGCGTGAGGAAGACGTCGACACCGCCGGATACGCGACCCATCCAGACGTGGAACACGACCACGAGGGCGATCGCCACACCGCGGAGTCCGTTGAGGTCCTCCCGAACCGCAGCGTTCCCCTCGACCCGAGGCGCGGGCAGCTGAGGATCGGTGACGCCGACGGGGTGGCTATGGGCATGCATATGAGGGTGAAAACTCCGGCAGTCGGCGTGTATCCAGTACGGCGTTCAGTGGCTCGGGGACACGATACTGGTCCGTAGCCCTACGTGAACAATCAAGCAACGGGAGCTGACGTCGCGGTGGGGAGTGCGTGTATGGCGTCGACGAGCGGTGCGAGTTCGGGGACCTGGTGTGCCGAGGCGAGAGCGCTTTCGAGGACGTCGTCGTGCGTGGGGCGAGCTCGGTTCAACAACTGCCTGCCCTCCTCGGTCAGTTCGGTGTAGATGCCGCGTCGGTCGTCCTTGCAGAGAATGCGCGTGAGAATCCCGCGATCTTCGAGGCGGTTCACGAGACGAGTGGTCGCGCTGCTGCTGAGTGCCGACGCCCGGGCCAGCTGCTGCATGCGCATGTGCCATCCGTCCTGACGGCTCAATGCGTCGAGCACCGTGTACTCGACGACCGACAACGAGTGCTCGGACTGCAGGGTCCGCTCGAGCTCGTTCTCGATGTGTGCGTGAAGGGCGGCGAGTGTCCGCCAGCCTTGTGCGCGAACGAGCGACGAGTCGTCTGCAATTCCCATGTCTGCTCCTCGTGCCGGTGAACTGGTCCGAGTTTAGCAGCTTGCGCGTTTATCGCGCGCGTGCAACTATTTATGACGCGTGTGCAACTACATGCACACGCTCTATATCTACTCACGCATCGATCGAGGGGTCTTCTCATGCCACTAGGGCTACTTGCTCTCGCCGTCGGAGGGTTCGGCATCGGGCTCACCGAGTTCGTCATCATGGGACTGCTGCCCGACGTCGCCGCGGACTTCGGCGTCACCGAGCCCGTCGCGGGCTGGCTGATCACCGGCTACGCATTGAGCGTCGTCGTCGGAGCGCTCGTGGTCACCGCACTCGTCAGCCGGTTTCCGCGCAAGAACGTGCTGGTCGGACTCATGGGCCTGTTCATCGCAGGTAATTTCCTGTCGGCCCTCGCGCCGACGTACGAGGTGATGATGGGGGGACGCGTCGTCGCGGCGCTGTGTCACGGTGCGTTCTTCGGCATCGGCTCGGTCGTTGCCGCAGGCATGGTTGCACCGAGCAAGCAGGCGGGCGCCATCGCGATGATGTTCGCCGGGCTCACCGCTGCCAACGTGTTGGGCGTGCCCTTCGGCACGTTTCTCGGCCAGACGTACGGCTGGCGGTCGACGTTCTGGGCCATCACGGTCATCGGGGTCGTCGCGCTCGTCGGCATTCTCGCTCTCGTCCCGGCGCAGCAGGGATCGCAGGCCGACGCGAATCTGCGTCACGAGCTGCGCGCGTTCCGCGAGGTCCAGGTCTGGCTGTCCATCGCGCTGACGGTCCTGGGGTACGGCGGCATGTTCGGAGCGTTCACGTACATCGCGTTCACGCTGACCGATGTCGCAGGGTTCTCGACGACGTCGGTGCCGTGGCTGCTCGTGCTGTTCGGCGTCGGTTTGTTCGTCGGAAACTACGTGGGCGGCAAGGCAGCCGACCGCAGTCTCACCGGCACGCTGCTCGTCGTCCTCGCCGTGTTGACGGTCGTGCTCGTGTTCTTCGCGTCGACCGCGGAGAGCCAGATCGCCACCGTCGTGTCCCTGTTCCTGATGGGTGCGTTCGGTTTCGCGACGGTTCCCGCTCTGCAGATGCGGGTGATGTCGTTCGCGTCGGAGGCGCCGACCATGGCGTCGGGAGCGAACATCGCGGCGTTCAACCTGGGCAATGCCCTGGGTGCGTGGATCGGTGGAGTCACGATCACCGCAGGTCTCGGTTACACGTCACCCATCTGGGCGGGCGCGGTGATCACCGCCGCTGCTGTCGGCGTTCTGGTCGTCGCGACTGCGCTGCAACGGAATCGGGAGCTGGTGGCCGCGTAGGTGCTCGAACCGGAGCTGCCCAGCGCCCAGGTTGCTACAGTGACGCCCTGACTCGGGGAGGGGTTCGATGGGGATCGTTCGGTCGTTGGGAATCGTGGTTGCAACCCTGGCAGCGATAGCGGCTGTGACGACCGGCAGTGCGTCCGCAGACGAGTCGCCGACGGTGTGGCTCTGCAAGCCCGGTTCGGTTCCGAATCCGTGTGACGGCAGCCAGGAGACGTACGTCGCCGCGTCGAAGTCGGTCGAGGCCGGCCCCGCCCCGTCCGATCCGTCCGTCGATTGCTTCTACGTCTATCCGACGGTGTCGCTCGACCCCGCCCTCAACGCGGACCGGTCCGTCGGTGTGGAGGAGCGATTCATCGCGCAGCAGCAGGTCGAGCGGTTCTCTCCGCACTGCCGGGTCTTCGCACCGGTCTATCGCCAGAGCACACTATTGGGGCTCGCGACCTCGGCGGGCGATGCGCGAGCTGCCGCTCTGTCGGAGGCGTACGGGGACATCGAGCGTGCTTGGGACGAATACTCGACGCGGTACAACGACGGTCGGGGCGTCGTGTTGATCGGCCATTCTCAGGGGACCTACATGCTTCGGGCGCTGATTCGTCAGCACATCGACCACGACGACGACGCGCGTTCCCGGATCGTCTCGGCGCTGCTCATCGGCGGCAACGTGCTGGTCGAGCGGGGGAGCAATGTCGGCGGAGATTTCGAGAATCTGCCGGGGTGCACGTCTGCGGACCACATCGGCTGCGTCGTGGCGTATTCCGCGTTCGACGACGTGCCGCCGGCCGACGCCCGGTTCGGGCGTTCGCCGTCCGCCGACAACTACGGTTCCGCTCTCGACCTGCCGTACGGTCCGGACTACGAGGTGATGTGCACCAATCCTGCGTCGCTGCAGGACAATTCACGAGCTCCACTACAGACGGTGTTACGGTCTGCCGCGGTCGTTCCCGGTGCCCCCGCGGTCGTCGTGAACGCGAACGCTCTCGTGGCGCCCGCACCGTTCGTGATTCCGGCACAGAACTACACGGCGCGGTGCGAATCCGACGGGGATGCGCGGGTCCTCCGTATCGAGGGTGGCGACTCCGCGGAGCTGAGGGCTTTGCCGACCGCGGGCTGGGGACTGCATCTTCAGGACGTCAACCTGGCGCTCGGCGATCTCACCGACCTCGTCGAACGGCAGACCTCGACATATCTGGCGCAGCGGTAGGCAGGGTGGGCGTGTTGTCCCTGTTGCGCGCGTCTGAGCCGGAAATCCGGATGGGCGTGGGACAAGTGGGACATCAGTCTCAGCATCCCGAATTCAGCCGCGGTGCAACAGCATTGATCGTGCAACACTGAGGCGATGCATACCGCACATCGACAGCGCTCGTATTCCGTCCGCTTCGATTGGGGATCCACCGGAGCTTCTGCGATCGGGGCCGATGCCGACGTGGCGGTCGTCGTGGATGTGTTGTCTTTCACCACGACACTCTCTGTTGCCGTCGACCGGGGCGTCGAGGTGTTCCCATACCGTTGGCGAGACGACGGAGCCGCGCGATTCGCCGCGGACCGTGGCGCCGTCCTTGCTGTCGGTCGACGCGAAGCGCGGGCATCCGATATAAGCCTTTCGCCAGGCACGGTCCGGTCCGCGCAGGGGCTGGCGAGATTGGTGCTCCCATCGCCGAACGGATCGTCGATTGCGCATTCGTTGTCCGCCTCGTCCGGCGTGTGTATCGGCGCCTCCCTACGCAACGCGTCGTCGGTCGCCGAATGGATCTCTGCGAACTACCGCGATGGATCGGTCGTGTCCGTCATCGCAGCGGGGGAGCGCTGGCCCGACGGATCCCTGCGACCCTCGGTCGAAGATCTGTGGGGAGCAGGTGCAGTACTCGCCGAGTTAGTCGACCGCAGGCCGAATCTCGAGGTGTCACCTGAGGCCGAAGTCGCTGTAGCGACGTGGAACTCGATTACGGGCACGGTCGAGGCAAAGCTGCAGAGCTGTGCGTCGGGGCGCGAACTCGTTCTCGACGGGTATCCGTCGGATGTCGCCATCGCGGCCGAAGTGGGTCGAAGCCGCTCTGTGCCGATCCTGCGCGAAGACCGGTTCGTGAACCACGGGCGCGTACTCGATAACTGACGTTTCCGCGGCATACCCCGTCGACCCCGTGTCACCCTTCCGGATGCCTTCTGAGCTCCAATCCGATCTGCTCGGCATCCAACACGTTGAGCGCCTTCTCCAACGATTCCGCGTCGAACAAGCCGTCGTCGCGGGCGTCCAACAGCGCCGTCCGCTGCGCTGAGATCTGCTCCCACCTGCTCTGCCCGTCCAACGGTGCTGCCGCTTCGGCCAGCAGGCGTCGAATTCCCTCGCGTTGCGCGTCGTCCTCCTCCGTCTCCTCGGCGCCCGTCGGCGTCACCCAACCCACGACGCGTTTCAGTGTGCCGCCCTGCAGGAGAAGTGAACCGACGGCGACGAGGAATGCGACGAGAACGAGCAGCGATCGCGCAGGCGTGTCCTCGGGAAGAGTCTGCGCGGCAGCCAACGTGACGGCACCACGCATCCCGGCCCACACGACGACGGTGCCGTCGCGCCAATCCAGAGGCGCGGCGAGGAAGTAGTCGATGTCGGCGAGTCCGCGGCGTATCCGAGTGCGAAAGCGAGCAATCTGACTTTCCGACGCCTGACGACGTCCGCGAAACAGGTAGGTCTCACCGTGTCCGTCGAGGCGGCCTGCGGCGTCGTACAGCTTGGGCTTCAAGCGTTCGAAGCGAGCTGCACGTCGGCGAAGCAGGCGAATCAGTGGTGCGACGAACGCGGCGCGCACGAGGATGGTGACGACCAGGGCACCTGCGGCCACGAGTGCCGCTGTTCCGATGCCGCGGTGGTCGTCGTTGACGTCGGCGACGATCGTGGACAGTTCGAGTCCCATCGTCAGGAACACGGCGCCTTCCAGCACCAATTCGACTGCCCGCCAGTTCTGGGTGTCCGACAGCCGGTGTCGCGGGGACAGCGATCGAGGCGCGCCGTGGCCGGTGACGAGACCGGCGACGACGGCTGCGACGAGCCCGGACGCGCCCAGTTCCTCGGCAGGAACGGCCGCGAGGAAGGGAACGGTGAAGGAGATGACGGTGTTGACCGTCGAATCGGTGACTTTCGAACGAATCTTCAGATTGAGATGCCCGACGACGAGCCCGATGACGGCT
Organism: Rhodococcus sp. Eu-32; assembly: GCF_003336925.1. Classification (NCBI taxonomy): domain Bacteria; kingdom Bacillati; phylum Actinomycetota; class Actinomycetes; order Mycobacteriales; family Nocardiaceae; genus Rhodococcus; species Rhodococcus sp. Eu-32. The sequence continues at coordinate 146,693 of NZ_QGNK01000008.1, forward strand.
GCAACGGCGACGGCGAACACGAAGTCGCCGATGACTCCCAGCAGCGACACCGACGCGGCGGCACCGGCGATCGCGGTGCGCAGCAGCACGAGTGCGGTGGCGTCGTTCAACAGACCCTCGCCCTCAAGTATCGACACGACCCGTTTGGAGACCGGTAGGCCGCGGACTATGGACGTCGCGACGGCGTCGGTCGGACTGACGATGGCGCCGAGCGCGATACCCCACCAGATGTTCAGATCCGGGATGACCCAGCTGAAGAACGAGCCGAGCACGATGGCGCTGACGACGACGAGCAGCACCGACAAGCCACCGATCGCACCGAACTCGCGTCTGAAATCCATCGTCGGCATCGACACCGACGCCGAATAGAGAAGCGGCGGAAGCACCCCCGCGAGAATCCACTCGGGGTCGATCTCCACGTCGGGCACGAACGGCATCAAGCTGATTCCGATGCCGAGGAGTACCAGGAGCAGGGGAGCGGCGACGCCGATTCGCTCGCCGAGCATCGATGCCGCGGCGATCGCGAGCAGGCCTGCGACCATCACGATCAAAATGTCCACACCCGGATCCTTTCAGGAGAACAAGTCCAGATACGACGAAGGGCCCCGAGCGTGCGCTCGGGGCCCTTCGGTGGTGTGAATCAGTTGGACGCGGCCTCACGACGCGGCAGCTTCCAGCCGGGGCGCACGAAATGGCACGTGTACCCGGTGGGGTAGTTCTGCAGGTAGTCCTGGTGTTCCGGCTCGGCCTCCCAGAACGGGCCCGCAGCGGTGACCTCGGTGACGACCTTGCCCGGCCACAGGCCCGACGCGTCGACGTCGGCGATCGTGTCGAGAGCCACCTGCCTCTGCTCGTCGCTGGTGTAGAAGATCGCGGAGCGGTAGCTCATGCCGACGTCGTTGCCCTGACGGTTCTTCGTCGACGGATCGTGGATCTGGAAGAAGAACTCGAGCAGGTCACGGAACGAGATGACCGACGGGTCGAACACGATCTCGACCGCTTCGGCGTGCGTGCCGTGGTTGCGGTAGGTGGCGTTCGGAACGTCGCCGCCCGAGTATCCGACGCGTGTCGACACGACCCCGGGCTGGTGCCTGATCAATTCCTGGGCTCCCCAGAAGCATCCTCCGGCGAGGATGGCGGTTTCGGTCGTTGCAGTCACTTCTGCGCTCCTTCGTCTGGCTGTGCATCGTCAGTTGTCTCGAACTGCGCGCGGTATTCACCGTAGCCCTCGGCCTTCAACCGATCCACCGGCACGAACCGCAGGGCCGCCGAGTTCATGCAGTAGCGAAGTCCGCCCTCGTCCTTCGGCCCGTCCGTGAACACGTGGCCCAGGTGCGAATCGCCTGTTGCGGATCGGACCTCGGTACGCATCATCAGGTGGCTGTAGTCTCGCTTCTCCACGACGCTCCGCGCGTCGAGTGGTCGGGTGAAACTCGGCCAGCCCGAGTGGCTGTCGTATTTGTCGGCCGACGAGAACAGTGGCTCACCGGTGACGACGTCGACGTACAGGCCGGGCTCGTGGTTGTCCCAGTACTCGTTGTCGAAGGCTCGCTCGGTGCCGTTCTGCTGCGTGACGCGGTACTGCTCCGGCGTCAGCCGTTCGATGGCGCTCGAATCCTTCGCGTAGGTGCGCGACATGTGCCGTCCTTCCTGCTGGGTGGGGCATCGAAGTCCCATCGAGGTAAACGTCGCGCAGGCGCTGATATTCCCAGTTCGCGACGCCGGAGGGGCATCGGGATTCGACGCGCTGCGTAGGCTGACCGAATGGCATTGGTTTCGGATCGACTGTGGCGGGCTCTCGGACGATCGGCACAGAAGAACCAGTCGCGTTCTCGGAGCACGGTCGATCAAGCGTCCGACCTCGCGTCCTGGGCGACGGACCTGACCGACGCCGAGATCGCCGACACGGCCACGAGTCTGCGCGTCGCCGATGCGGGCAAGTTGGACGTACCTCGCTACTTGGCCGTCGTTCGCGAAGCCGCCGACCGATCCATCGACATGCGACCGTTCGACGTCCAGTTGCTCGGGGCAGTCCGCATGCTGGAGGGCGACGTCGTCGAGATGGCCACCGGTGAGGGCAAGACCCTCGCCGGAGCCGTGGCCGCCGTCGGGTACGTGCTGTCCGGTCGTCACGTCGATGTGATCTCGATCAACGACTTCCTCGCGCAGCGCGACGCAACGTGGATGGGCCCGCTGTTCGAGATCCTCGGCATCAGCGTCGGGTGGATCGCCGAATCGTCGACGCCCGAGCATCGACGCGACGCCTACGGGTGCGACGTCACCTACGCGTCGGTCAACGAGATCGGATTCGACGTCTTGCGTGACCATCTCGTCGACGACGTCGCACAGCTGGTGACGCCGACGCCCGACGTCGCGCTGATCGACGAGGCCGACTCCGTTCTCGTCGACGAGGCACTCGTGCCTCTGGTGCTTGCCGGTTCGGTGTCGACCGATGTGCCTGCCGAGAAGGTGTTCGACGCAATTCGGTTGCTGGACGAGGGAATCGACTACGACACCGACGCCGATGGGCGCAACGTGTTCCTCACCGACGTCGGTGCGACGCGCGTCGAGAAGGAACTCGGCGGCATCGACCTGTACTCCGAGGACCACGTCGGGACGACGCTCGTCGCAGTGAACGTGGCCCTGCACGCGCAGGTTCTGGTCAAGCGCGACGTGCACTACATCGTGCGCGACGGACGCGTCCAGTTGATCAACGCCTCCCGCGGCCGCGTCGCCGAATTGCAACGGTGGCCGGACGGTTTGCAGGCTGCCGTCGAGACGAAGGAACGACTGACGCAGACCGAGACCGGCGAAATTCTGGACACCATCACCGTGCAGGCACTGATCGGCCGATACGCGACGGTGTGCGGCATGACCGGCACGGCATTGGCAGCGGGCGAACAGCTTCGCACCTTCTACGGCCTCGGCGTGTCGGTCATTCCGCCGAATCAACCGAACGTTCGCGTCGACGAACCGGATCGGGTCTACGACACGGTCGCCAACAAGAATGCGGCCGTGGTCGAATTCGTGAAGGAAGCACACGCGACGGGCCAGCCCGTTCTGATCGGCACCCATGACGTCGCCGAATCGGAGTCTCTGGCATCGCTTCTCGACGACGCGGGCGTGTCTGCCGTCGTGCTCAACGCCAAGAACGACGCCGAGGAAGCGACGGTCATCGCGAAGGCGGGTGTCCGCGGCGCAGTCACGGTGTCGACGCAGATCGCCGGACGCGGCACGGACATCAAGCTCGGCGGTCCCGAGGGCGTCGAGGACGCATCGGTGAAGGCTGCAGTCGTCGAACTGGGCGGGCTGCTCGTCGTGGGAACGGGTCGGCACACGACAGAGCGTCTCGACGATCAGCTCCGCGGACGTGCAGGCAGACAGGGTGATCCCGGCCGATCGGTGTTCTTCTCGAGCTGGGAGGACGACGTCGTCACGGCGAACCTCGGCCCGAAGGAACAGCCCAAGCAACACGACGAGACCGGCTTGATCACTGCGGGACGTGTCGCCGACAAGATCGATCACGCGCAACGCATCGCCGAGGGCGCCATGCTCGACGTGCACTCGCGCACATGGAAGTACAACGAACTGACCGCGCAGCACCGAGAAATTCTCGACAGCAGGCGTGCGTCGTTGCTGACCACCGACGAGGCGCTGGAACTGCTCGCGTCGGCTGCTCCCGACCGGGCGGCAGAGCTTCGTCGTACGCTGGACGAGGACGTTCTCGTCGTTGCCGCCCGTCGAATCGTGTTGTATCACTTGGATCGTGCGTGGTCCGATTACCTCGCGCACCTCGCCGACGTCCGGGAGAGTATTCACCTCCGTGCGTTGGGTCGCGAGAATCCGTTGGACGAGTATCACCGCATCGCGGTCGACGCATTCAAGACCGTCTCGTCGAAGGCGATCGAGCAAGCGGTCTCGACGTTCGAGAACGCCGAGATCACCTCGGAGGGAATCGATCTCGATACCGAAGGTCTGCACCGTCCGACGTCGACGTGGACCTACATGGTGCACGACAACCCGTTCGCGGGCACTGCGGCGAACCGTTCCGGCCTCGGTGTGATCTTCGGCGGCTAGTCACGCCTGACCGCGCAGGTTGCAGTGAGTGCGCGCGTTGCAACGTGCGCATTCGCTGAAAAGTGCGCGATGAACCAGCGATATCTAGACCCGCTCGTCCGCCCCGAGTGCATGCCGCACGCCGTCGACGAACAAGCCGAGTCCGAACTCGAATTTGCTTGTCGGATCCGGACTTTCGAAGAGGGGCGACGCGTCGTCGGCAAGTGCGCCGACCGAATCCATCTGCATGCGCGACTGTTCGTCGACCGTCTGCCCGAGGATGTAGTACAGCAGTGTGTCCGCCGTCAGTTCGGCGTGGCCGCGGGCCATTCCGGCGCGAATGCACACGGCCGCAATGCGTTCGCGCACTCGGTTGGTCGTCAGCCGCGACGCGTAGGTCGCGGCGACGAGCTCGGCGCCGTCACGGTGCGACAGCAATGCGTTGCGTAGGCGGTGGGCGAGTTCCAATAGTTGCTCGTCCCACTGTGCGGCCTCGACCGGGGTGTCGACGCCTGCCAGCAGATGATCGGCGATGGCGCCCAGCAACGTCTGCTTGTCCTTGAAGTGCCAGTAGAGCGCGCCGGGCTGCACGTGCAACGACGTCGCAAGCCGGCGCATCGTCAGGTCGCCCAGGCCGTACTCGTCGAGGATCGCGATCGCGCCGTCGAGAACGTCCGCTCTGCGCAGTTGCACTCCCTGACTCCTGTCCGTGTGTCGGCCTTTGACATTAACCGACGCCCAGCATAGCTTGAACGGCGTTCAACTTGAACAGTGTTCAAGAGCGCCTAGATGAGGAGCAGCCCATGACTCAGGTATCGACCGACGTTCTCGAAACCGCGCGGATGCAGGTGCTGCGCGACGGGGTCGGCCTGACCGAGGCGCAGGTGCTCGAGGTACTGAACCTGCCCGACGAACGCCTGGACGAGCTGCTGGCGCTGGCGCACGAGGTGCGCATGGCGTGGTGCGGTCCCGAGATCGAGGTCGAGGGCATCGTCAGTCTGAAGACCGGCGGATGCCCGGAGGACTGCCATTTCTGTTCGCAGTCGGGGCTGTTCGAATCTCCGGTTCGGGCTGCGCGGCTCGATATTCCGAGCCTCGTCGAGGCGGCCAAGCAGACGGCGAAGACGGGCGCCACGGAGTTCTGTATCGTCGCCGCGGTTCGCGGTCCCGACGAGCGTCTGCTCGCACAGGTCGCCGCGGGCATCGAGGCGATTCGCAACGAGGTCGAGATCGACATCGCGTGCTCGCTCGGCATGCTGACCCAGGAGCAGGTCGACCGCCTGGTCGAGATGGGGGTCCACCGGTACAACCACAATCTGGAGACCTCGCGGTCCTATTTCCCGAACGTCGTGACGACCCATACCTGGGAAGAGCGGATGGGCACGCTGCGAATGGTGCGCGACGCGGGCATGGAGGTGTGCTGCGGCGGAATCCTCGGTATGGGGGAGTCGCTCGAGCAGCGCGCCGAGTTCGCGGCGGACCTGGCCTCGCTCGAACCGGACGAAGTGCCGCTGAACTTCCTCAACCCACGCCCCGGCACACCGTTCGGCGAACTCGAGGTTCTGTCGGCATCGGAGGCGTTGCGCGCGGTCGCAGCGTTTCGCCTTGCTCTGCCGCGCACCATTCTGCGATTCGCAGGCGGCCGCGAGATCACGCTCGGAGACCTCGGCGCGCAGCAGGGAATTCTCGGTGGCATCAACGCCGTCATCGTCGGCAACTACCTGACGACGCTCGGTCGGCCCGCAGAACAGGACCTGGACCTTCTGGATTCCCTGCGGATGCCGATCAAAGCGCTGAATTCGACCATCTAAAGTGGGTTCGGTGACCAGCGAGCTTCGCTACAACCCCTTCACCGGTCAGCCCGTCGTACCCGGCGTCATCGACTCGATGCCCGCCGCGGCCCGTCTCGGCCTCGAACCTGCTCGATTCTGTCGCGACTGCGGCCGCCGCATGGTCGTGCAGATCGTCCCCGACGGCTGGTCGTCCACGTGCTCGCGGCACGGCGTCGTCGACTCGACGTCGCTCGAACGGAGATAGACGCGTGTCGAACGAGGGAGTCGGAGCACGGACGACGGTCAGGACGTCGCTCGTCGCCGTCGTCGCATCCGTGGTGGTGGGCGCCCTCGCCGGCCTCCTGTGGTCGATACTCGCGCCGACGGAACAGTTCGTGGTCGTCGTTCCCGGTCAGGGTGCAGCCCTGACGGGAGAAAGCCTGCACCGATTCGATTCCCTCGCGTTGTTCGGCTGCATCTCGTTCGTGTGCGGCGTGCTGCTCCCCGTCGCGTTCTGGACGCGCAAGGCCGCCCGCGGTCCGGTCCTGTTCCTGGCAATGCTGGCGGGTGCCGTTCTCGGCGCGCTGGCGATGCTCGGTGTCGGAGTATGGGTCGCCGGGCTACTGCACGCGCGGCCGCAGGATCCGGCCGTCGGGTCGGTCGTCGAGGTGGCACCGGGGATCGGATCCCTGTTGGCCCTCGTGATCCAGCCGCTCGTGACGTCGCTCGTCGTCGTGCTGCTCGCCGCGATGAATCCGCACGACAACCTGATGTACACACCCGTCGACGAGTCGATCGAGCCGGACGACGTCGCACTCGAGAAGGATCACGCCTGACCGGGCGGTCTCAGAGCGGCGAACTCGTCGGTGACGCGCAACGACGCGTCGGCGAATCGGTAGAGCGCAGGCGGGCGGCCACCGGCCTTGCCCGGCGGCGCAGTCTTTCCCGTCGCTTCGAGCACTTTCCGTCGCGCCAGCACGCGCTGCAGATTGGTCGCGTCGACCTGATAGTCCAGAGCTGCCGCGTAGATTTCGCGCAGCGTCGACATCGCGAACTCGACGGGAGCGAGTGCGAACGCGATGTTGGTGTACGACAGCTTCGCGACGAGACGAGCGCGCGCGTGCCGCACGACCGTGCCGTGATCGAACGCCGTCTCGGGTAGGCGAGCAACCGGATGCCACGCCGTGTCAGGCGGCAGTGTGGGATCCGACGAGATGGGGACGAGGCCGAGAAAGTTCGACGCGATTCGGCGGTCGCCGGGGACGCGGTCGGGGTCGGAGAAGATCGACAGCTGCTCGAGATGCGCGACCGTCCGCACGTCCACCTTTTCGGCGAGCTGCCGACGCGCCGACGTCGGGAGGTCTTCGTCGTCGCCGAGAACCCCGCCGGGGAGTGACCAAGATCCCAGGTCGGGCTCTTGCGCTCGTTGCCAGAGGAGGACGGCGAGTTCGGGGCCGTGGCCTGCGGAAAAGGTTCGCACCTGGAACACCGCGATGAGCACTTCGTGCACAGTGCTACGATGAGTCATGTTTTCGATTGTAAGTCGAAAACCCCTACGGAGGAAATCCGGACGAAGGTGACGTCACCACGACGACATTGCGCAGCCGGGTGATCGGTGAAGGAGTACCGAAATGACGAGCACTGCATTCCGTCTCGACACTGCTGTCGACCTGGGCGAGATCGTCGACGGCCCGGCGGGATACGGGGGAGTCGAACCGACCGAGGAGTGGGCCGCGGAGGTCAAGCGGTTGGCGAGGTTGCGCGGCGCGACGCTTCTGGCGCACAACTACCAGCTTCCGGCGATCCAGGACGTCGCGGACTTCGTCGGTGACTCTCTCGCACTGTCGCGTGTCGCCGCCGAGGTGCCCGAGAACGAGATCGTGTTCTGCGGCGTGCACTTCATGGCCGAAACCGCGAAGATCCTCAGCCCGTCCAAGACCGTATTGATCCCGGATCAGCGCGCCGGATGCTCGCTCGCCGATTCGATCAGCGCCGATCAGCTGCGCGAGTGGAAGGACGAGTTCCCACACGCGGTCGTCGTCTCGTACGTCAACACGACGGCCGAGATCAAAGCCCTCACCGACATCTGCTGCACGTCGAGCAACGCAGTCGAGGTCGTCGAGTCGATCGACCCGAGTCTCGACATCCTGTTCCTGCCGGACCAGTTCCTCGGCGCACACGTCAAGCGCGTGACCGGCCGCGAGAACCTGCACATCTGGGCGGGCGAGTGCCACGTGCACGCCGGCATCAACGGTGACGAGCTCGCCGCCAAGAGCCGCAGCCTGCCCGACGCCGAACTGTACGTGCACCCCGAGTGCGGCTGCGCGACGTCGGCTCTGTATCTCGCGGGCGAGGGTTTCGTGGCGCCCGACAAGGTCAAGATCCTCTCGACCGGCGGCATGCTCGACGCGGCCCGCGACACCGGTGCGCGGCAAGTGCTCGTCGCGACCGAGATCGGCATGCTGCACCAGCTTCGGCGTGCCGCACCGAACGTCGACTTCCAACCGGTGAACGACCGTGCGTCGTGCAGCTACATGAAGATGATCACCCCCGCAGCCCTGTTGCGGTGCCTCGTCGAAGGCAAGGACGAGGTGCACGTGGATCTCGACACCGCTCACGTCGCGAGCAAGTCGGTGCAGCGGATGATCGAGATCGGCACACCCGGCGGCGGCGAGTGACACCGTCCGTCGGGGGAGCCGAGCCGTCGATCGGTTGGGAAGCTTCGGCGGACCTGGTGGTCGTCGGCGGTGGCGTGGCCGGACTCAGCGCGGCGATCTCGGCGACACGGCGTGGACTGCGCGTCGTGACCCTCGCCAAGGGCGACGCGTCGGGCACCTCGACGCAGTACGCACAAGGCGGCATCGCTGTTCCTGGCACGGCTGCCGAGGGCGACTCCGTCGATTCGCATGTGCACGACACGTGCGAAGCCGGCGTCGGTCTGTGCGACGAGGACGCGGTTCGATCGATCGTCGAGGCGGGACCCGCGGCGCTGTCGATGCTCGAGTCGCTCGGTGCCGTCTTCGATCGTGGTGTCGACGGCGCCCGCGCCCGCACGAGAGAGGGCGGCCACCGCGTCCGACGCATCGTCCATGCAGGCGGCGACGCCACCGGCGCGGAAGTGCAACGTGCACTGAGCGATTCGATGCCGTCGGTTCTCCACGGGACCTCGGTGATCCGCGTGCTCGTCGATCGCGGCGACGTCGTCGGAGTGCTGGCGCACTCGGCAGCCGGGTACGGCGTCGTGCAGGCCCCTGCCGTGCTGTTGGCGACGGGCGGGCTCGGCCAGCTGTTCTCGTGCAGCACCAATCCGCCGGACGCGACCGCGGACGGTATCGCGTTGGCGCTCGACGCGGGCGCGGAGATCTCGGACCTGGAATTCGTTCAGTTCCATCCGACGGTGTTGTTCGCCCCCGGGTCGACCGGCCGCAGACCTCTCGTGAGCGAGGCGGTTCGGGGAGAGGGCGCACATCTGGTCGATCTCACCGGCACCCGCTTCATGGCGGACAGTCATCCGCTGGGGGATCTCGCGCCGCGTGACGTCGTCTCGCGGGCGATCGCCGAGCGGATGCGCCTCACCGGCAGCGACCACGTGCTGCTCGACGCTCGCGCCATCCGTCACTTCCACACGCGGTTCCCGACGGTCACCGCGTCGTGCCTGGCGGCAGGCATCGATCCGCTGGACGACCTGATTCCGATCGCGCCCGCTGCGCACTACTCGTGCGGAGGCGTCGCGACGGACGTGTGGGGACGAACCAGTGTTCCAGGCCTTTTCGCGGCCGGCGAGGTCGCGCGAACAGGCCTGCACGGCGCGAATCGGCTCGCGTCGAACAGCTTGCTGGAGGGGTTGGTCGTCGGTGAACGTGCGGGAATCGCCGCAGCGGAACGCCGCGGACGGCGTGCCGAGATCGGGGACGTCTCGCTGCCGTCGACCGCGAGTATGCCTCGGGCGACTCTGCAGGCACTCATGACCGAGAACGCAGGCGTCGTACGGGATCCCGAGGGTCTCGAGACCGTCGTGCGTGCTCTGGGCGGCGCACGTGCCGTCGAGATACACGAGAAGGTGTGGGAGGACGCAGCATTGACGACGGCCGCGTCGGTTCTCGCGCTGGCGGCGTCGGCCCGCGAAGAAAGCCGCGGCTGCCATACGCGGCGTGACTATCCGGACATGTCGTCGGCGCGGAGCAGCCGCGTTCGTCGAGACGAAGCAGGCGACATCGAGATACGCGGTGTCGAAGAATTGACGGGAGTAGGTCGACAGTGAAGGAACAGACGGTGACCGAACTGGCGAAGCAGGGACTCGATCCGCAGGAGATCCGTGCGCTCGTACGTGTAGCTCTGAACGAGGATCTGCGATTCGGACCGGACGTGACGACGACAGCTACCGTGAGCGCCGACGCCGTCGCGACCGCCTCGGTCGTCGCTCGCCAGCCGGGCACCGTCGCCGGCATCGACGTCGGTCTCGTGGTTCTCGACGAGGTGCTCGGAGCGTACGAAGTGACGGACCGAGTCTCGGACGGGTCGACAGTCGTTCCGGGACAATCGGTTCTGACCATCACCGCGCCGACGCGCGGCTTGCTGACGGCCGAGCGGACGATGCTCAACCTGATCTGTCACCTGTCCGGAATCGCGACTGCAACCGCAGCGTGGGTGGCGGAAGTGGCCGACACCGACACGAAGATCCGCGACAGCCGCAAGACGTTGCCGGGCCTTCGCGCGCTGCAGAAGTACGCGGTTCGCGCGGGAGGCGGCGTCAACCATCGCATGGGCCTCGGCGACGCGGCGCTCATCAAGGACAACCACGTCGCCGCGGCGGGATCGGTCGTCGCAGCATTGAACGCCGTGCGGGCTCTCGCGCCGGACCTCGAATGCGAGGTCGAGGTCGACAGTCTCGAACAGCTCGATGAGGTGCTCGCCGAGGATGTGGCGCTGGTTCTGCTGGACAATTTTCCGCTGTGGCAGACGCAGATGGCGGTGCAGCGCCGCGACAAGGTGGCACCGCAGACCAAGCTGGAGTCGTCGGGAGGCCTGACGATCGATGTCGCGCACGACTACGCGAAGACCGGCGTCGACTACCTGGCCGTCGGCGGCCTCACGCATTCGGTGACGGTCCTCGACCTCGGGTTGGACATGTAAATTCACCCCTTTCCCGCATCGTTGGTCCGCGGCAGCCGGCTATCGGATGCCGCGGACCGTCGATGCCGAGAGCGTCGGCTAAATTCGAGAGTGATGGTCGAAAATCAGAGCGTAAGGCTGGACAGCTGGGTATGGGCGGTGCGGTTGTTCAAGACCCGTTCGGACGCGGCGAGCGCGTGCCGGGCGGGTCATGTTCGCGTGAACGGCACTCCCGCGAAACCCGGTCTGCGTATCGGCCCCGACGACGAGATCCGTCTCCGCGTCGGCGGGCTGGAGAAGATCGTCGTGGTGACGCGGCCGATCGCGAAACGCGTCGGCGCGTCCGTCGTCCCGCAATGCCTGATCGACCGTAGTCCGCCTCCGCCGTCCAAGGAGATCCTCGCGTCCGTTCCGCGACGCGATCGAGGTGCGGGAAGGCCCACCAAGCGAGAACGACGCGAGATCGACAAGCTGCGGGGGTTTTAGTTAGCCCCGCTTGCCGCGCTTGCTGGGCGGTGAGCCCTTGCGTCCCTTGGAGGCAGTCGGCTGCGGCTTCTTCTTCGGCGCCGCCTTCTTGCGGGTCTGCGCTGCCGGTGTCGTCGACCCACGCGAACTGCGAACCGACCTCCCGCGCACGATGCCGACGAATTCCTCCACCAGTTCGGTCGTCCGATCCGTCGGCCACGCAACGGCGATCGGTGACGACGCCACACCGTCGACCGGCCGGTAGACCAGGTCGCGTCGACTGTGCAGCCGTGCGATGGACTGCGGTACGACCGCGATGCCCAGCCCGGCAGCCACGTATTCGAACAGCTGCGCGTTCGACTCGACCTCGATCGGGGCCAGGCGGGAACCGTCGGCGATTTCCGTTGCGACGGAGGCCCATTCGGGAACTTCGTCCGCGTCCTGCAGGAGGTGCTCGTCGGCCAGATCCGTCACCGGCACACGGTCGTACGCCGCCACCGGGTGATCTTTGGGCACGACGACGACGAGCTGTTCCTCGTACAGCGTGATGACGCTCCGGCCGTCGCGGTCGATGGGCAACCGTACGAAACAGACGTCCGCGGACTCGTCGGCGAGCGGGAGGAGTTGAGTCTCGACGGTCGTCGGGACCAACCGCAGTTCGACGCCGGGGATGCGCTCGGCCCAGATCCGCGTCCACTTCGTCAGCGTCACGCCCTCGGTGTATCCGATCGTGAAGGTTGGATCGGTTCGCGCCGCGGCCTCGGCGGCGACGCGCTCTTCGTCCTCGGCCACGAGGCGACGCGCCTCGAGGAGGAATTCGGCCCCCTGTTCGGTGAGCTGTGTCGGCGACGCCCCGGGGACGAACAGCGAAAAACCCAGGCTTTCCTCGAGATCGATGACGGTGCGGCTGAGCCGAGTTCGAGCGATGTTCAGCGACTTCGCCGCCCGCGCGAAGTGCAGTTCCTCGGCGACGGCGATGTACCAGCGGAGGTCACGGACGTCGAAGTTCACAGTCGTCACAGTAGGCGAGGGCCGAGGTGCTGCTCGGAGTCGGTGGCATTCGGGGCAGTTTTCTACCGATAAGCTGTACCGGTGAGCCCGGAGAAGAACCCGCAGTACATGAAGCCCCTGACCGCGGCGAACAAGCTCGGTATCTACCTGCAGGCAGCCCCCGACGAATTCCAGAACACACCGCTGACCCGGTCGGATCTGGAGGCGCTCCGCAAGGATCCGCCCGCATGGCTGACCGAGTTGCAGACGAATGGCCCGTTCCCGAAGGACGTCGTCGCCCGCAAGCTGGGTGTGTCGATCGCGGGACTGGCCCGCGCCGAGATCACCGACGCGCTGACCGCGTCGCAGATCGCCGAACTGCTCGAGGATCAGCCGGACTGGTTGGTCAAGGAACGCCGCACCCAAGCCGAGGTGCGTGCCGAAGCCGAGCGAGTGAAGGCCAAAGAAGAGGCGCGACGCGCCGCGACGAACCGGCCCGCGAAGAACCGTAGGTAGTCCGGGCGGGGTGTCAGGACAGGACGCCGTCCAGGTACGACCACGCCCCGTCGACACGTACGAAACGGCTGCGTTCGCGCAGTACACCGTTGCCGTCGGGGTGCTTGTAATAGGCGCTGAACTCCACGATGCCTTCGTCGTCGAGCAGGCCGCCTGCCCGGGTGTCGTGTATGTCCAGGCGGTACCACCGCTGCTGTGGATCGAGTGCGAGGTCGTGCGGCGCCGTCGTCGGGTGCCAGGTGCGACGCAGGTACTCCTCGTCGCCGACGGCGAAGGCGCTGTACCGCGACCGCATCAGATGTTCCGCGGTCGGCGGCGTCGACTCCCCGCGCAGGTACGGACCGCAGCATGCGTCGAACGGCTCGCCGCGTAGGCAGGGGCAGACGGTGCTCACGACGTCCTCCCGATCAGGCCGCGGGTGCGGCGCGTCGGATCGTGGCCAGGAACGACGCCGCGACGAAGAACAACCCGGCGAACGTGCGGTTGACTCCGACCTGCTGACGACGCGACCGCATCACGCGCAGCACGCGTGAGGCCAGCGACGTGTAACCCGTCATCACCAGCATGTCGACGGCGACCATCGTCGCGGCAATGACGAGGTACTGCGGCAGCAGGGGACTCGACGGGTCGAGGAACTGGGGGAGCACCGCGAGCATGAACACGACGGCTTTCGGGTTGCTCGCGTTGACGAGGAACCCGCGCACCAGCATCGTGACACCACGATCGGCGACGGGCGTCGCGCCGTCGATCTCGGTGGGGGCCGCGCGCCACTGGCGAATGCCGAGGTAGACGAGGTAGGCGACGCCGAACCATTTGATGACGGTGAACGCGAGGGCCGAGTTGGCGAGAACCGCGCCGAGACCGACGGCGACTATGGCGATCTGCAGGAGCAGCCCGATCTGCAGGCCGAAGATGTTCCAGTATCCGCGTCGGAGTCCGTGGCGAAGGCCGGTCGACATCGACGCGATCGCTCCCGCCCCGGGGGAGAGACTGATGACGACGCTCGCGCCGAGGAAAGCCAGCCACACATGCCAGGTCATCGCCCTATTGAACTACGTGTGTGCCGTGCCGGTCGAATCGCCCGAGAGTGAAGTTCTCCGCGGTGGGGTACGCGCGGAGACATGGTTTCGATACGCACGATCGACAGAGGCGACCGCGTCGTGGCTCGCCAGGTGGACGTCAACGCGTCGGCCGAAGAACTGTTCGCGAAGGTGGCGAACCCGCACCGGCATGGAGAGCTCGATGGATCCGGAACCGTGAAGGACACGGTGAGCGGCCCCGATCGGCTCAGCCGTGGTGCGAAGTTCTCGGTCGGCATGAAGCAGTACGGGGTGCCCTACAAGATCACGAGCACGGTGACCGATTTCGTCGACGAGAGCACCTCGAAGGTCGTCGAATGGCGACACCCCATGGGCCACACGTGGCGGTGGGAGTTCGACGAGAAACAGCCCGGCGTCACCACTGTGACCGAGTCGTTCCAGTACGGCACCGCGAAGGCGCCGAAGGTGCTGGAGATCTTCAAGATGCCGCAGCAGAACGCCAAGGGAATCAGTTCGACCCTGGAGAAGCTGGCGCGGCAGTACGCCTGAAAGTCGGTGCGGTGGTCCGGCGGTGACGGATTCGTCTCGAATGTTGTTCCCGTCGGTTTCGCCCTTTTTCGGTGGTACTGTTCGCCGCACCAATCAGTGGACCCGGTTGCAGGATGTGGCGGAAGGGATTCATGTGAACACCAGGCGAGCCATCGCGACGTGTACCGCAGCACTGCTGTGTGTGCTGACTCCCTCGGTCGCCGGAGTGAGCGCCGCTGCTGCCGAAGACCTTCCGGTCGCTGCCGCGTCGTCCGCCGACGGGTCGTACATCACCTCCGCGACGCGCATCGACGACCGTCAACTGAAGCTCGAGATCTACTCCGCCGCGATGGACCGCACGATCCCTGTCCAGGTCATGACACCGGCCGACGGCTCGGTGTCCCGGCCGGTGCTTTATCTGCTCAACGGCGCAGGCGGCGGCGAGGACTCGGCGTCCTGGCAGTCGCAGACAGACAGTGTGCAGTTCTTCCAGGACAAGAACGCCTTCGTCGTCACCCCGCAGGAAGGCAAGTGGTCGTACTACACGGACTGGATCGCCGACGACCCGGTTCTCGGCCGCAACAAGTGGCAGACCTTCATCGGCGAAGAGCTGCCGCCGCTGATCGACGCGCAGTTCGACACCAACGGTGTTCAGTCGATCGCCGCACTGTCGATGTCGGGGACCTCCGTGCTGAACCTGGCGATCGCCTACCCCGGCCAGTACCGGGGCGTCGCGGCGTACAGCGGCTGCGCTCAGACGTCGGACCCGCTCTCGCAGCAGTTCGTCAAGCTCGTGGTGGAGACGTACGGCGGCGGCAACGTCGAGAACATGTGGGGTCCGCTCGACGGACCGGTGTGGCGCGAGAACGACCCGATTCTGCACGCCGAGCAGCTGCGCGGCACCGAGATCTACATGAGCACCGGTACCGGCCTTCCCGGCATCCCGCACGACACCCCACTGAACCCGCGCTTCGCCGAGGGCAAGGCCCGGTTGTTCCCCGACCAGCTGATCGTCGGCGGCGGAATCGAAGCCGTCGTCAACTTCTGCACGTCGAACATGGCCAAGGAGCTCTACCGCCTCGGCATCCCGGCCCAGGTCGACTTCCGTCCCGTCGGGACGCACTCGTGGGGTTACTGGCAGGACGATCTGCACGCGTCGTGGCCGATGCTCGCGCGCTCGATGGGAATCTGAGGGGCCGCCGGGATCTAGACTTTTCGGCATGGCAATCGTTCCCGACACGAAGAACTGGACCTGGGTCCTCGAGCGGCAGTGTCCCGACTGCGGCTTCTTCGCCGGCGACGTCTCGTTTCGCGACATCCCCGCATTGATCAGAGCCGACGTCGACGCCTGGGCGAACGTCCTGTCGTCCCCGCACGTCGCACAGCGACCGAACGAGCAGACCTGGTCGCGACTGGAGTACGGCGCGCACGTCCGCGACGTCCACCGGAAGTTTCTGACGCGCCTCGATCTGGTGCGTACCGAGGACGACCCTCTGTTCGAGAACTGGGACCAGGACGCGACGGCGATCGAGGACGACTACAACGCGCAGGACCCGGCCACGGTGGCGGTCGAACTCGCCGACGCAGCACGCGCCCTCGCGGACGCGTTCGACGCGGTGCCGGATGCCGATCTGTCGCGAACCGGTCGGCGGAGTGACGGCGCGCGGTTCACCATCCGGACACTGGCGCAGTACTACATCCACGACCCGGTCCATCATCTGTGGGACGTGCGGCGATAGCCGAAAATCACGCGAACTATCCTTGAGTTACACCATACGACTTTCCGAAGGGGTCACTATGCCTGCCCGCATCGAGCTCGCCCGCGTGGATCTACGCGGCCGAACTCCATCCACCGCCGAACTACGCGGCGCTCTCCCACGAGGCGGAGTGGATGTCGACGCGGTGCTGCATCATGTTCGCCCGGTCGTCGACGCGGTCCGCGATCGTGGTGTCGACGCGGCCCTCGAGTACAGCGAGCAGTTCGACGGTGTCCGCCCCGATCGGGTGCGGGTGCCGGCCGAGGCGCTGGTCAAGGCGCTCGACGAGCTCGATCCTGCGGTGCGTGAGGCGCTGGAGGTCGCGATCACGCGTACCCGCGTCGTGCATGCAGATCAGCGCCGGACGGACACGACGACCGAGGTCGTCCCCGGGGGCACTGTGACCGAGCGTTGGATTCCCGTCGACCGTGTCGGGCTGTACGTGCCCGGTGGTAACGCCGTCTACCCGTCGTCGGTGGTCATGAACGTGGTGCCCGCGCAGACCGCGGGCGTCGGCTCGCTCGTCGTCGCGTCGCCCCCGCAGGCGGAGTTCGGCGGTCTGCCGCACCCGACGATCCTTGCTGCCGCGCAGCTGTTGGGTGTCGACGAGGTGTGGGCTGTCGGCGGTGGCCAGGGCGTCGCTCTGCTGACCTACGGCGGCACCGACACCGACGGCGCCGAGCTGGCCCCGGTGGATCTGATCACCGGCCCCGGCAACATCTACGTCACTGCCGCGAAACGGTTGTGCCGCGGCGTGGTCGGTATCGACGCCGAGGCGGGCCCGACGGAGATCGCGATCCTGGCCGACGCGTCGGCCGATCCGGTGCACGTGGCAGCGGACATGATCAGCCAAGCCGAGCACGACGTCATGGCGGCAAGTGTGCTGGTGACCACGAGCACCGAACTCGCGGACGCGGTCGACGCGGCGTTGTGGGCCCAGCTGGAGTTCACCAAGCATGCCGAGCGAGTGACGACGGCGCTCTCGGGTGCGCAGTCGGGCATCGTGCTGGTCGACGGCATCGACCAGGGGTTGCGCGTCGTCGACGCCTATGCCGCCGAACACCTCGAGATTCAGACCGAGGACGCGTCGGCGGTGGCTGCTCGGGTACGAAGCGCCGGAGCGGTGTTCGTCGGCGCCTGGTCGCCTGTCAGTCTCGGTGACTACTGCGCAGGGTCCAATCACGTGCTGCCGACCGCCGGGTGCGCACGGCACTCGTCGGGGCTCAGCGTGCAGACCTTCCTGCGCGGCATCCACGTCGTCGACTATTCGGAAGCGGCCCTGAAAGATGTTGCAGGTCACGTGATCGCCCTGGCGAACGCCGAGGACCTGCCCGCCCACGGCGAAGCCGTCCGCCTCCGATTCGAAGGACTGACCTCGTGAGTTCCGTTGCCGGCCGGTCTGTTTCGCTCGACGACCTGCCGATCCGAGACAGCTTGCGCGGTAAGTCCGCATACGGTGCGCCGCAGCTGACGGTTCCGGTACAGCTCAACACGAACGAGAACCCGCACCCGCCGACGCAGGCACTCGTCGACGATGTCGCCGAGTCGGTGCGCGTCGCCGCGACTCAGTTGCACCGGTACCCGGATAGAGACGCCGTCGAATTGCGCACTGCGCTGGCCGACTACCTGACGGGACAGACCGGATTCGCCGTCGACGTCGCCAACGTGTGGGCGGCCAACGGCTCCAACGAGATTCTGCAGCAGCTGCTGCAGGCATTCGGTGGACCGGGACGCTCGTCGCTCGGTTTCGTGCCGTCGTACTCGATGCACCCGATCATCTCGTCGGGCACCCAGACCGAGTGGATCGAGGCGATGCGTCGCGACGACTTCTCGCTCGACGTCGACTACGCGGTCTCGGCGATCGAGGCGCGTCAGCCCGACGTCGTGTTCGTGACGAGCCCCAACAACCCGACCGGCCACAGCATCGCCGAGTCCGACCTGCGACGAATTCTCGATGCGGCGGGCGGAATCGTCATCGTGGACGAGGCGTACGCCGAGTTCTCGTCGCTGCGCAGCGCGATCGGGCTGATCGACGACTACCCGACCAAACTCGTCGTGAGCCGCACGATGAGCAAGGCGTTCGCGTTCGCGGGCGGGAGGCTCGGCTACCTCGTGGCAGCTCCTGCCGTCGTCGACGCGATGTTGTTGGTGCGCTTGCCGTATCACCTGTCGGTCGTCACTCAGGCCGCCGCACTCGCGGCGCTGCGGCACGCGTCGGAGACGCTCGGTAGCGTCGCGCAGCTGTCGTCCGAGCGTGACCGCGTGATGGCAGCATTGACGAGCTACGGTTTCGACGTCGTACCGAGCGACGCCAATTTCGTTCTGTTCGGCCGGTTCTCGAACGCTGCTGCCACCTGGAAGCGCTACCTCGACGAGGGCGTGCTGATCCGCGACGTCGGCATTCCCGGATATCTACGCACCACCATCGGACTCGACACCGAGAACGACCGGTTCCTCGACGTCAGTGCACAACTGGTTCGAGACGAACTCGCCACGACCACAACGCAACCGGAGGCCAGCCGATGACCACGGCAGCATCACCCAGGATCGCCCGCATCGAGCGCGCGACCAAGGAGTCCGACATCACCGTCGAACTGAACCTCGACGGCACGGGCACGGTCGACATCTCGACGGGTGTCGCGTTCTTCGATCACATGCTGACGGCGCTGGGTACGCACGCTCGGTTCGATCTCACCGTGCACGCGAAGGGCGACGTCGAGATCGACGCACACCACACCGTCGAGGACACCGCCATCGTGCTCGGTCAGGCGCTCGGCCAGGCGCTCGGCGACAAGTCGGGTATCACTCGCTTCGGCGACGCGTTCATTCCGATGGACGAGACGCAGGTCCACGCATCCGTCGACGTCTCGGGTCGGCCGTACTGCGTGCACACCGGTGAGCCGGACTACCTCGTGCACTCGGTCATCGGCGGCTACCCCGGCGTGCCCTACTCGACGGTCATCAACCGGCACGTGTTCGAGTCGCTCGCGATGAATGCCCGTATCGCACTGCATGTTCGAGTTCTCTACGGACGCGATCCGCACCACATCACCGAAGCGGAGTTCAAGGCCGTCGCGCGTGCGCTGCGGCAGGCCGTCGAATTCGACCCTCGGGTCAGCGGGATTCCGTCGACCAAGGGAAGTCTGTGACGTCCGCTTGACGTCGCTGCTGTCCATTCGCGGTCTGCCCGCCGCGATGGCGATGGGTGCCGCCGCGTTCGGGGGATGGGGCCTTCTCCTTCCCGTCGTTCCGTTGGCCGTGTCCGTCGCAGGCGGGTCCGACGCCGTCGCCGGCGCGAGTACCGCGATCTTCATGGCGACGACGGTCGCGACACAGCTGTTCGTGCCGCGCATGTTGGCTCGATTCGGTCACCGTCTCGTCCTGGCGGCCGGGTGCATCTTGCTCGGTGCGCCCGCGGCGTCGTTCGCGCTGTCGGTGGACGTGATTCCTGCGCTGAGTGTGTCGGCGGTGCGAGGCATCGGGTTCGGCATGTTGACGGTGGCGGCGTCGGCGCTCGTCGCGGAACTGGCGCCTCCTGCGCAACTCGGTCGTGCGACCGGCGCCCAGGGCATAGCCGTCGCGCTGTCCCAAGCCGTGACGCTTCCTGCCGGGTTGGCGTTGTTCGCGGTGTCCCCGACTTCGGTGTTCCTGATCGGCGCGGCGGTTCCGCTGCTCGGACTCGTGGCCATCGTGTTTCTGCCCCCGATTCGCCCTGTGGTGCCCGCACGCGGCGAGCCGCGGACACCGCGTCGCGGATTCGGACGGCTGCTGATCCCGTGTCTCGCCATCGCGGCCGCGTCGGCGTCGTTCGGCGGGCTGTCGAGTCTGCTGCCGATCGCGGAACCGGGGCGCGAGTCGATGATCGGCGTCGCGCTGTCGGTCGTCAGTGTCGCGATGCTCGTCGGACGCTACGGTGCCGGCGTGATCGCCGACCACATCGGAATCGGTCGGGCACTGGCACCAGCCCTGGCGCTCGTCGGTGGCGGTGTCGCGGTGTTCGCGTTCGCCGTGTTCGAGACCAACCCTGCGGTCGTGTTCATGGCCGCGGCGGTGCTGTTCGGACTCGGGTACGGCGCGACGCAGAACGACAGCTTGGTGATGGCGTTCGACGCCGCGGGCCGCGAGCGCTACAGCCAGGCCAGCGCCGCCTGGAACATCGGATTCGACGCAGGCACCGGCGCGGGCGCGATGACGCTCGGCCTCGTCGTCGGAACAACCGGCTACACCGGCGGATTCGCGATGGTCGCCGTGGTCGCGTTCCTGATGGCCGTGGTGGTGGCGACGTCGCGACGAATGCAGGCGGATAGACTCGGGCCATGAAATCTGTGGCCCTGCTCGACTACGGCTCGGGCAATCTTCACTCGGCCAAGCGCGCACTCGACCGCGTCGGAGCGGACGTCGAGGTGACGAACGACCCCAAGGCCGCTCTGGCTGCGGACGGTCTCGTCGTTCCCGGCGTCGGCGCGTTCGCGGCGTGCATGGAAGGTCTTCTCGGGGTCAAGGGAGACCGCATCATCGGCCAGCGCCTCGCCGGCGGCCGTCCCGTGCTCGGCATCTGCGTCGGGATGCAGATCATGTTCGAGAGGGGCGTCGAATTCGGCGTGGAGGCCGACGGCTGCGGCGAGTGGCCCGGCACCGTCGAACGGTTGGCCGCACCGGTGCTTCCGCACATGGGCTGGAACACCGTCCGCGCGCCGGAGAAGAGCGTTCTGTTCGACGGTATCGACGCCGACACACGGTTCTACTTCGTGCACTCCTACGCGGTGCAGAAGTGGACGATGGATGTCGGTGACACCATCGCAGCTCCGCTGTTGACGTGGGCAGACCACGGCGGCGACTTCCTGGCCGCCGTCGAGAACGGTCCGTTGTCCGCTACCCAATTCCACCCGGAGAAGTCCGGTGACGCAGGCGCGGCGCTGCTGAAGAACTGGGTCGACTCGTTGTGATCGGTACGACGGGATGAGCGCGCGAGAGTTCTCGTTCGGGCGCCTCGTGGTCGCCTCTCTCGGCAGTGCCGCTCTCGCGCTGTTGCTCACCACCGTCGTCGTTGCAGTGGTTCGACCTGGTCCGGGCTGGGGTCTGGTGATCGTCGCGATCGGTGTCGCCGCGGCCGTCACCTCGATGGGCGTCGTCTCCACACGCATGACGCGTCGTGGACTCGGCGACGACGAGTGACCCAGCAGCTCGATTGTCGGATGCGGGCAGTAGCATGAACGCACGTGAGCCTGGTCTTATTGCCTGCTGTCGACGTCGCAGGCGGCGAAGCTGTCCGTCTCGTTCAGGGAGAGGCGGGGAGCGAAACGAAGTACGGATCCCCGCGTGATGCCGCGCTGGCGTGGCAGAACGACGGCGCCGAGTGGGTGCATCTCGTCGACCTCGACGCAGCATTCGGTCGTGGCTCCAACCGTGAACTGCTGGCCGACGTCGTCGGTGAGCTGGACGTCAAGGTCGAGCTGTCCGGCGGCATCCGCGACGACGAATCGCTGCGCGCAGCGCTCGCAACCGGTTGTGCGCGAGTCAATCTGGGCACCGCCGCGATCGAGAACCCGGAATGGTGCGCGCGTGCGATCGGCGAATTCGGCGACCGCATCGCGGTCGGCCTCGACGTGCGTATCGAAGACGGCATCCCGCGCGTCAAGGGACGCGGGTGGGTCAGCGACGGTGGGGATCTCTGGGAGATCCTCGAACGGCTCGAGCGCGACGGATGTTCGCGGTACGTCGTGACCGACGTGTCCAAGGACGGCACCTTGACGGGGCCGAACCTCGACCTGCTGAGTCAGGTGTGCGCCAAGACCGACAAGCCCGTCGTCGCGTCCGGTGGTGTCTCGACGATCGACGATCTCCGTGCGATCGCCACCCTCGTCGACCAAGGAGTCGAGGGTTCCATCGTCGGAAAGGCCCTCTACGCCGGTCGGTTCACCCTTCCCGACGCGCTCGCCGCGGTGTCCGGGTAGCCGCACATGAGTCTGCCCGAGGATCCGCAGCGCCTGCTGGACATCGCAAGTGGGTTGCTCGACGGCGTGCACGAGCGATTCGTCGCGGGCGTCGGTGCGCCGAGTGCCGTGCAGAAGGGCCCGGACGACTTCGCGACGGCTGTCGACCTCGAACTGGAGAAGCGGCTGACGTCGGAGCTGTTCGAGCACACCGGAATCGAAGTGCACGGCGAAGAATTCGGTGGTCCCGACCTACACGGCGATCCGGTGTGGGTGCTCGACCCGATCGACGGGACGTTCAACTATTCGGCCGGTCTGCCCTCCGCAGGCACCTTGCTCGCACTGCTCGACGGCGGCGTCCCGGTGCTGGCGTTGACGTGGCTCCCACTGGTGCGTCAGCGATTCACGGCCATCGCAGGCGGGCCGCTGAGGCTCGACGGTGAGGCGTTGCCGCGGCTCGAGCACCGGGCGCTCGGGGACTCGATGATCGGGTTCGGCGCATTCAACATCGCGAGTCGTGGACGAATCCCCGGCCTCTACCGCGTGCGCATACTCGAAGAACTGTCGAAGGTGTCCTCTCGTCTGCGTATGCACGGAGCCACCGGGGTGGACCTCGCGTACACCGCGAGCGGTGTCCTCGGCGGCTGTGTCGTGTTCGGCCATCGCGCGTGGGACAACGCCGCAGGCGCCCTGATGGTGCAGGCGGCAGGCGGTGTCGTCACCGACCTCGCGGGCGCCCCGTGGACCGTCGACTCCACCTCGGTGTTGGCCGGATCGCCCGGGGTGCACGAAGAACTGTCGAAGGTCGTCGCCTCGCTCGGCGATCCGAAAGATTTCCTGGAAGGACGTGTTCGATGAGCGTCGCAGTACGTGTCATCCCGTGCCTCGACGTGGATGCCGGCCGAGTGGTCAAGGGCGTCAACTTCGAAAACCTGCGCGACGCAGGCGATCCCGTCGAACTTGCCCGTGCGTACGACGCGCAGGGGGCCGACGAGCTGACGTTCCTCGACGTCACCGCGTCGACCGCTGCACGAGGCACGATGCTCGACGTCGTCAGTCGAACCGCGGAACAGGTCTTCATTCCTCTGACCGTCGGCGGGGGAGTGCGCACGGTCGACGACGTCGACAAGCTGCTGCGTGCCGGCGCCGACAAGGTAAGCGTGAACACCGCAGCCATCGCGCGACCCGAACTGCTGCGTGAACTGAGCGAGCGCTTCGGATCGCAGTGCATCGTGCTGTCCGTCGATGCCCGAACGGTTCCGGACGGCCAGGAAGACACACCGTCGGGGTGGGAGGTCACCACCCACGGCGGCAAGCGCGGCACCGGAATCGACGCGGTCGAGTGGGCCGTGCGCGGCGCCGAGCTCGGGGTCGGCGAGATTCTGCTCAACTCGATGGACGCCGACGGCACGAAGGCAGGCTTCGACCTCCCGATGATCACGGCAGTCCGATCCGCCGTCCACGTTCCCGTCATCGCGAGTGGTGGTGCGGGTGCCGTCGAACACTTTCCGCCTGCCGTCACCGCGGGAGCCGACGCCGTCCTCGCGGCGAGCGTCTTCCACTTCGGCGATCTGACCATCCCACAGGTCAAGGACGCGATGCGCGTCGACGGCATCGTCGTACGCTGACAGTCCACGGCAACTCGAAAGGTAGAGCGAGAGCATGAGTCTGGACCCGGCCATTGCCGCCCGGCTGAAGCGTAACGACGCGGGGCTTTTCAGCGCCGTCGCGCAGGAGCGCAGCACCGGCAACGTACTCATGGTCGCCTGGATGGACGACGAGGCACTGGCCCGCACACTCGAGACGCGTCGGGGAACGTACTATTCGCGATCGCGGAAGCAGTACTGGGTCAAAGGCGAGACTTCGGGGCACACCCAGTACGTCCACGAGGTGCGCCTCGACTGCGACGGTGACACCGTGCTTCTCGTCGTCGACCAGGTCGGCGCCGCTTGCCATACCGGAACGCACACTTGCTTCGATTCGGACGTTCTGCTGGGCTGAGCCCTCGTTCGCGGACCGAGGGCGTCCCATGGTCACTCTGAGTGACCGAATGTCACCCTCGGTCGGATCGGGTTGCGGCGCGGTTGGGACCGAGGGCGCCCCGTGGTCACTCCGAGTGACCGGATGTCACCTTCGGTCGGGAAAGGGAAGGGAAAACCGGGGCAGACCGTCAGGCCTTCCCCGTCCCCTCCGCGATGCCCTTGTCCAGCTGCTCGAGCATGACGGCGCTGAGCGAGGCCAGCTGTTCGACGTGATCGGGCCCGAGGCCCTCGAAAAGCAGCGCCTGCACGGTGTTGACGTGGCTCGGCGCGGCGCCGACGACCTTCTCCATGCCTGCGTCGGTCAGCACCGCATACGAACCCCGACTGCCTTCGATGCTTTCGCGTCGAACCCATCCGGCCTTCTCGAGTTTCGTGACGACGTGAGACAGCCGCGACAGCGAGGCGTTCGCGATCTTGGCGAGATCACGGAGCTGGATGCGCCGGTCGGCGTGTTCGGACAGGCTAGACAGCACGAAGTAGTCGAAGTGAGTCAGACCGGAGTCGCGCTGCAGCTGGGTGTCCAGCGCTGCGGGTAGTCGGGTGACGATGGCTACCAACGATCGCCACGCGGCTTGCTGGCTGTCGCTGAGCCAGCGAGCTTCGACCTCGGTCGTCGACTTGTCCATCGCGGTGAGCCCTCCTGATCGAACGCAGACACTGTGTTGTGCTCAGTCACAGTGTTCCACTCGATTGAAGCTTCACACACACGCCGTACGGAACTACCGCGTCGATCGACTCCGCAGGAACTCGAGCGCATGATCGGCGTGCGCCTCGAACCGGAATTCGCTGCTGAAGGCTTCGAGGACGGTGCGGTCGGTGTCGATCACGAACGTCGCCCGCTTGACCGGTGACAACTTCCCGAGCAACCCGCGCTTGACGCCGAACGCCGTGGCCACGGCACCGTCGGAGTCGGACAGCAGCGGGTAGTCGAACCCCTTGTCCGCGGAGAAGTCCGACTGCTTGGCGACGGCGTCGGTGCTGATTCCGACCCGAGTCGCGCCCACTTCGGCGAACTCGGCTGCCAGATCTCGGAAGTGACATGCCTCGGCGGTGCAGCCGGGGGTGAAGGCGGCGGGATAGAAGAACAGGACGACCGGGCCGTTCCGCAACAGCCCGTCGAGGGACTGCGGGGTGCCCGTCTGGTCGGGAAGCGTGAAGTCCGGGACGCTGTCACCTGGTTTCATGCCACGCAGGCTACCGCGCGACGCGGCGTGCGTGCGGCACCTGGGATGATGAAGTCATGCATGGCGAGACCACGACACTGCCCGGTGCGACGCAACCTGCCGACTCGTCCTCGACGACCACGCGGGAGGTGTTTCGGGCACTTGCCGCCGAACATCGCGTCGTGCCCGTCGTTCGCAAGGTGCTGGCGGATTCGGAGACGCCGTTGTCGGCGTACCGCAAGCTCGGCGGCGACCGCCCTGGGACGTTCCTGTTCGAATCCGCGGAGAACGGCCGCTCCTGGTCGCGCTGGTCGTTCATCGGTGCGGGCACACCGGCGGCGCTGACCGTGGAGAACGGAGACGCCGTCTGGCGCGGAAACGTGCCGGCAGGCGTGCCGTCGGGTGGAAATCCGCTCGACGTGCTGGGCCGCACGCTGGAGTTTCTGCGGTCCGAGCGCCTCCCCGGGCTGCCCCCGCTGACCGGCGGAATGGTCGGGTACATGGGGTACGACGCGGTCCGTCGCATCGAACGCCTGCCCGAGCATGCGGAGGACGACCTTCGGGTCCCCGAGATGCTGATGCTCCTCGCCACGGATCTGGCGGCGGTGGATCATCACGAGGGTGCGATCACCTTGATCGCGAACGCTGTCAACTGGGACGGCACGGACGAGCGCGTCGACGCGGCGTACGACGACGCGGTGGCACGCCTCGACCGGATGTGCGCGGACCTGGCCGCACCTGCACCGTCGACCGTCTCGACGATGTCGCGCCCGACCCCGAACTATCGGCGTCAGCGCACCTCCGAAGGCTTCGGCAAGGACGTCCGTCGTCTCGTCGAGGAGATCGAGGCGGGCGAGGCCTTCCAGGTCGTGCTGTCGCAGCGGTTCGAGATGGACACCGATGCAGCGCCGATCGACGTCTATCGCATGCTGCGCGCATCGAACCCGAGTCCGTACATGTACTTGATGCACGTGCCGGGCGCAGACGGCGAGACGGCGTTCTCGATCGTCGGGTCGAGCCCGGAAGCGCTCGTCACCGTCGTCGACGGTGTCGCGACGACGCATCCCATCGCAGGCACCAGGTGGCGCGGTAAGTCGGAGGAAGAGGACGTCCTGCTCGAGAAGGACCTGCTCGCCGACGAGAAGGAGAACGCCGAGCACCTCATGCTCGTGGATCTGGGACGCAACGACCTGGGCCGCGTCTGCACGCCCGGGACGGTGCGCGTCAACGACTATCGACACATCGAGCGTTACAGCCACGTCATGCACCTCGTGTCCACCGTGACCGGACATCTCGCCGACGGACGGCAGGCGCTCGACGCCGTCAAGGCGTGTTTCCCGGCCGGAACACTGTCCGGTGCGCCCAAGGTGCGCGCGATGGAACTGATCGACGAGCTGGAGCCGACCCGACGCGGAATCTACGGCGGCATCGTCGGATATCTCGATTTCTCGGGCGATGCGGACACTGCGATCGCCATTCGCACGGCCCTGATGAAGGACGGCACCGCGTACGTGCAGGCGGGGGCAGGCGTCGTCGCCGATTCGGTGGCCGAATACGAGGACACCGAGGCCAAGAACAAGGCGATGGCCGTTCTGGGCGCGGTGGCCGCCGCCGAATCGCTCCGAGCCGTGAGAGGCGATCACCCGTGACGTCGGCGACGCAGCGACGAGGCACGGGAGCCCGCGCGACGGCCGTGTCGGTGGTTCTTCTGCTCGTCGGTGCTGCGTGCCTGTGGGGCAGCTCGCGAATGACGTGGGTGACGGTCACCTCGTCGGACGGTCTGGGCGAGGCCCGCACGACCGAACTCCTCGGTAGCACGTGGGCGGCCGCGTCGACCCCTCTGGCGCTTGCGCTCGTCGCGGCGGTGGCCGCGCAATTCGCCGTCAAGGGGTGGGCGTCACGGGTTCTGGCGGTTCTCGTCGCTCTCGTCGCCGTCGCCGCTGCCGTTCCGGCAGTCGGCGCATTGTTCGGTGACGTGTCGGCGGACGAGGCGTCGAGCGTCGCCGAACTTCCGACCCGCGCCGAGGTGACGTCGACGCAGACCTCTCTGCTCCCGGCAGCGCTGGCGCTGATCGGGGCCGTGTGCGCTCTGGTCGCCGCGATCGTTCTGCTACGAAAACCAACCTCTCGGAAGGTATTGTCGTCGAAGTACGACGCTCCTGCCGCGCGGCGCGACGAGGCCGCCGAGCGCGCGAGGACTGCGTCGGAACGCGCCGACGCGAACGGTGAGGGGGATGACTTGACCGAGCGGATGCTGTGGGACGCGCTCGATGCGGGGGAGGATCCGACCGATAGGACCCCGAGGAACGATCACTGAAACCGCCCTCTACGCTAGGGAAGACCTCGATGAGCTTCCTCACATCAGGTCACCGATGGGAAAGGACTCGGGCCACCATGACTGTTCTCGATTCGATTCTGGACGGTGTGCGTGCCGACGTCGCAGCGCGAGAATCCATTGTCGACTTCGCTTCCGTGAAGGCCGCTGCGCTGAAGGCGCCTGCGGCACTGGACGCGACCGCTGCATTGCACGAGGACGGCATCGGCGTCATCGCCGAGGTCAAGCGCGCGAGCCCGTCGAAGGGCGCCCTCGCCGAGATCGGTGATCCTGCGGTTCTTGCTCAGGCCTACGAGCAGGGTGGCGCGCGCGTCATCAGCGTTCTCACCGAGGAGCGTCGATTCCACGGTTCGCTCGCCGACCTGGACGCGGTGCGCAAGGCCGTCAGTATTCCGGTGCTGCGCAAGGACTTCATCGTCGGTCCGTATCAGATCCACGAGGCTCGGGCCCACGGCGCCGACGTCATCCTGTTGATCGTCGCCGCACTCGACCAGCATGCGCTCACCTCGCTCCTCGATCGCACCGAGTCGCTCGGCATGACCGCCCTCGTCGAGGTGCACACCGAAGCCGAAGCGGATCGTGCGCTCGAAGCGGGTGCACGCGTCATCGGCATCAACGCGCGTGACTTGAAGACGTTGGAAATCGATCGCGACGCGTTCTCGCGCATCGCTCCCGGACTGCCGAGCGAAGTCATCCGCGTCGCCGAATCGGGCGTCAGGGGCACGGCGGATCTTCTCGCGTACGCGGGCGCGGGTGCCGACGCGGTGCTCGTCGGCGAGGGGCTCGTCACCAGCGGCGATCCTCGTACCGCGGTCTCCGATCTGGTCACCGCGGGAACCCACCCTTCCTGCCCCAAGCCTGCCCGCTGAAACGGTAGACCCGAACGCTGCCGCCGGTGACGGCTGGGGCAGACTGGACGGGTGAGCAGCAACCTTCAGAGCCCTCGTTTCAAGGGCGGTGACCTCCCGGAGACCAGCGCGGGTGTCACCGACCGTAGTCAGCACAATCCCGACGTCGGCGGGCATTTCGGTGTCTACGGTGGACGGTTCGTTCCCGAGGCGCTCATGGGCGTCATCGAGGAAGTCTCCGCCGAGTACGACAAGGTGCGCAGCGACAACGAATTCCTCGCCGAGCTCGATCGACTGCAGCGCGACTACACGGGCCGTCCGTCGCCGGTGTTCGAGGCGACGCGGCTGTCGGAGCATGCGGGTGGCGCGCGGATCCTTCTGAAGCGAGAAGACCTCAACCACACTGGTTCTCACAAGATCAACAACGTCCTCGGCCAGGTTCTGCTCGCCAAGCGGATGGGCAAGACACGCGTTATCGCCGAGACGGGTGCAGGCCAGCACGGTGTCGCGACGGCTACCGCATGCGCCCTGCTCGGACTCGACTGTGTCGTGTACATGGGCGAGGTCGACACCGAGCGTCAGGCACTGAACGTCGCCCGGATGCGGCTGCTCGGGTCCAGTGTCGTTGCGGTCAAGTCGGGTTCGCGCACACTGAAGGACGCGATCAACGAAGCACTGCGCGACTGGGTCACCAACGCTCACGACACCTACTACTGCTTCGGCACGGTCGCCGGACCGCACCCGTTCCCGCTGATGGTCCGCGACTTCCAGCGCATCATCGGACTCGAAGCGCGCCAACAGGTTCAGGCGTCGACGGGACGGCTTCCCGACGCCATCGCCGCGTGCGTCGGCGGCGGCTCGAACGCGATCGGCATCTTCCACGCGTTCATCGACGATCCGTCGGTTCGTCTCGTGGGCTTCGAGGCCGCGGGTGACGGCGTCGAGACGGGTCGTCACGCAGCCACGATCAGCGGCGGCACCCCGGGAGCCCTGCACGGCGCGTACTCCTACCTGCTGCAGGACGAGGACGGCCAGACCATCGAGTCGCACTCGATCTCGGCAGGTCTGGACTACCCGGGCGTCGGCCCGGAGCACTCGCATCTCAACGATCTCGGACGCGCGGAGTACCGCGGGATCACCGACACCGAAGCGATGGATGCCTTCAAGCTGCTCAGCCGGACCGAGGGCATCATCCCGGCCATCGAGTCGGCGCACGCGGTCGCCGGTGCGCTCAAGCTCGGCAAGGAACTGGGCGAAGGCAAGATCGTGCTCGTGAACCTGTCCGGCCGCGGCGACAAGGACGTCGACACCGCAGCCGAATGGTTCGGGCTGGTCGACAGCGATGGCGAAGCACACGTGGACGCCGAGAAGGGTGCGCAGGAATGATCGAACGTTCAAGGCTCGCAGCAACATTCGAGAAGACTCGCGCCGAGAACCGCGCGGCGCTCGTCGGTTACCTGCCGGCCGGTTTCCCGACGGTCGAAGGGTCGATCGAGGTTCTCGAGACCATGGTGAAGTCCGGTTGCGACATCGTCGAGGTCGGCATCCCGTATTCCGACCCGGTCATGGACGGCCCGACCATCCAGGCGGCCGCCGACACGGCATTGCGCGCGGGTGTCAAGGTCAAGGACGTCTTCACGGTCGTCGAGAAGGTGTCGGCGGCGGGTGGTAGCGCGGTCGTCATGACGTACTGGAATCTGGTGCTGCGCTACGGAATCGATCGGTTCGCGCGGGATCTCGCGAACGCAGGCGGACTCGGCATCATCACTCCCGACCTCATTCCCGACGAAGCAGGGGAGTGGCTGGAGGCGTCGAAGACACACGATCTCGATCGCATCTTCCTCGTCGCGCCGTCGTCCACGGAGGAGCGTCTCGCCAGCACGGTCGAATTGAGCAGTGGTTTCGTCTACGCCGCCTCGACGATGGGCGTGACCGGCGCACGCGACGCCGTGTCGTCGGCCGCTCCCGAACTGACGAAGCGCATCCGCGCTCACTCCGACATTCCGATCGGCGTCGGACTCGGTGTGCGTTCGGGTGCGCAGGCCGCCGAGATCGCCCGCTACGCCGACGCGGTCATCGTCGGTTCCGCTCTGGTCAGCGCGGTCGACAACGGACTGGATGCTGTCGCCTCGCTCACGAGCGAACTCGCCGAGGGCGTCCGTTCGGCTAACGTGTCGTCGTGACTTCCGCCCTTGCGTCGTCGACCTCTGTCCTTGCCTACATTCCCAGCCCGCCACAGGGCGTCTGGTACGTGGGTCCGCTCGCATTGCGGGCCTACGCGCTGTTCATCATTCTCGGCATCGTCGTCGCGATCATCTGGGGTGACCGTCGCTGGGTCGCTCGCGGAGGAACCAAGGGAACGGTTCTCGACGTCGCGGTGTGGGCCGTCCCGTTCGGCCTGATCGGCGGGCGGCTCTACCACGTCGCCACGGACTGGACCACGTACTTCGGTGCGGGCGGTGACCCGATTCGAGCGCTGAAGGTCTGGGAGGGTGGCCTCGGAATCTGGGGCGCCGTACTGCTCGGTGGCGTCGGCGCCTGGATCGCGTGCCGCAGGCGCGGTATTCCGCTGCCCGCGTTCGGCGACGCCGTGGCACCCCCGATCCTGCTGGCACAGGCGATCGGCCGCATCGGCAACTACTTCAACCAGGAGCTGTACGGCCGCGAGACCACGGTGCCGTGGGGTCTGGAAATCTACGAACGCGCCGACGCGAACGGCCGCATCGATTCGCTGTCCGGTGTGTCGACGGGACTCGTCGAGAGGGTCGTCCACCCGACGTTCCTGTACGAGCTCCTGTCGAGCCTCGCGGTCGTCGTGGTTCTCGTCATCGTGGACAAGCGGTTCTCCATCGGCCACGGACGCCTGTTCGCACTCTACGTCGCCGGGTACTGTGCAGGTCGATTCTGGGTCGAGCTCATGCGAGACGACTACGCGACGCACATCGCAGGCATTCGCATCAACTCGTTCACCTCGGCCATCGTCTTCGTGCTCGCGGTGGCGTACGTCGTCCTGGCGAAGAAGGGGCGCGAGGAGCCGTCGACTCTGGTGTCCAAGGGCGCCGAGGAGGAGAACGCGGCGACCGACGAAACAGTCGACGACGCCGCGGAACGCACACCCGAGAACTGAACCGACTCACATGGCAGACTCTCCGCATCAGCTGCCGACCTGAACGAGGAGCGCACGGTGACCGAGCCCGAGAAGAACCGAGACGAGACGACGAGCGGATCCCGCAGCGACGCGGAACGTCCGTCCACTCCGCCGGAGTTCGGTGCACCGTTCGACTACGACGCGACCGCGGAAGCATCGTTGTCGGAGCCGCCCGCCACGTCGGAGATCGGGCCGGTCACCGGTGCGACGGGGTCGGGCTCCGGCTCGGGTCCGGGATGGGACGTCCACTCCGGCGTCGGCAACGGTCCAGGATGGGGAGCAAGCCCGAGCTACCCGCCGCCGAGTGAGCCCGACGCGCCGGGTGTGAATCTCGACAAGCCCTCGGCGACACCGTCGTACGACCCGAACGCGTACGGAACCGACTACGGAACTCAGCCGTACGGTGCTCCCACGTACGGCGCGCCCAACTACGGTGACCCGAACCACGGGGGACCGGTGTACGGGCCGCCGGACCCCGGCTACCAGCAGTTCGCGCAGCCGACTCCCGACGCGGGATACGCGCCGCCGCCCCCTCCCGGGTACGGACCCCAGGGCTACGCGCCACAGCCCTACGGCGGGTTCCAGGGTGGCTACGGCGTCGATCCGTCGGCACCGTTCGGGCGTCACCCGATGACGGGTGAGCCGCTGTCGGACAAGTCCAAGGTGACGGCCGGCCTTCTCGAAATCCTGCTCGGTGCCTTCGGTGCCGGTCGGTTCTATCTCAATCAGCCGGGAATCGCGATCGCGCAGATCGCCGTCACCTGGTTGACCTGTGGCATCGGTGGCATCTGGCCGTTGATCGACGGCATCATGATGCTCACCGGCAGTGTCCGCGACCAGCACGGTCGGCCACTGCGCGATTAGCGTCGGTCGAGACCAATAGCCCTGGAATTGTCGAGCTGTCAAGGGCTACTGGTAGGCTCGTTTCGTTCGGCCCCGGCCGGACCCCTTCGCGGGCCAGAGTTGTCCCGGTAGAACCCGAATTTCAGCACGAGCGAGTTCTCGCGTGACCCGTATCGTTGTCACCAGAGCTCATTCGCTGGCGGAGTCGCCGAGGAAAGAACGCCGCCGATGCGGCGCACAGCATTTTCACGGTGTCTCCCTGGCACAGGTGGAGGAGACGAGAATGCTGTTCTCACAGTTGCCGGCAGAGCAAGGTCTGTACGACCCTGCCCAGGAGAAGGACTCGTGCGGCGTCGCCATGATCGCCGACGTGGCCGGACGTCGGTCGCACAGCATCGTCGCCGATGGAGTTCTGGCGCTCGAGAACCTCGAACATCGAGGCGCGGCCGGTGCGGAACCCAACAGCGGTGACGGCGCGGGCATCCTGTTGCAGCTTCCCGTCGAACTCCTCGAGTCTCTGGTCGACTTCCCGCTGCCCGAAGCGCTGGCGGACGGCACCAACACGTACGCCGCCGGAATCTGCTTCCTGCCGCAGGGCATTCGCGAACGCGCCGACGCCGTGGCGCGCGTCGAAGCGATCGCCCACGAAGAGGGTCTCGACGTACTCGGGTGGCGCGAAGTTCAGGTCGATCCCGACGGCGCGGACATCGGTCTGACAGCGCTCGGCTGCATGCCGCACATGTCCTACCTGTTCGTGGCAGCGCCTGAGGTCGACGGCGTTCGGCTCGGCGGCCTCGAGCTCGACCGTCAGGTCTACGCGGTGCGCAAGCGCGCGGAGCGCGTCACGCCTGAGATCGCCGCGGCCGGTACCGGACTGTTCTTTCCGTCGCTGTCCAGCCGGACCATCGTCTACAAGGGCATGCTCACCACGATGCAGCTGCCCATGTTCTTCCCCGACCTTCGGAACCCGTTGTGCAAGAGCGCGATTGCGATCGTGCACAGCCGATTCTCGACCAACACGTTCCCGTCGTGGCCTCTTGCTCACCCGCACCGCTACGTCGCGCACAACGGTGAGATCAACACCGTCATGGGCAACCGCAACCGCATGCGGGCACGTGAGGCGATGCTGAGCAGCGCCATCATCCCTGGCGACCTCGAACGTCTGTATCCCATCTGCAACCCCGATGGTTCGGACTCCGTGTCCCTCGACGAGGTGCTCGAACTCCTGCATCTCGGTGGCCGCAGCGTGCCGCACGTCGTCATGATGATGCTGCCCGAGCCGTGGGAGAACCACCGCAACATGGACCCCGACGTACGGGCGTTCTACCAGTTCCACGCGTCGATCATGGAGCCGTGGGACGGTCCCGCCTGCGTCACGTTCACCGACGGTTCCTACGTCGGTGCCGTGCTCGATCGCAACGGTCTGCGCCCCGGACGATGGTGGCAGACGGTCGACGGACGCATCATCCTCGCCAGTGAGGCGGGCGTCCTCGAGGTTCCGCAGTCCGAGGTCGTTGCGAAGGGCCGCCTCGAACCGGGCAAGATGTTCCTCGTCGACACCGCGGCGGGTCGCATCGTGCCCGACGCCGAGATCAAGCAGCAGCTCGCGGGCGAGCACCCGTATCAGGAATGGCTGCACGCGGGACTGCTCGAGATCAAGAGTCTGCCGGAGCGCGCCCACATCCAGTACAACCACGAGTCGGTCGTGCGCCGTCAGATCGCGTTCGGCTACACCGAGGAAGACCTGCGGGTCGTTCTGTCGCCGATGGCTGCGTCGGGCGGAGAACCGTTGGGCTCCATGGGAACCGACACTCCCGCCGCCGTCATGTCGCAGCGGTCCCGGTTGCTGTACGACTACTTCGTCGAACTGTTCGCGCAGGTCACCAACCCCCCGCTCGACTCGATCCGTGAAGAAATCGTCACGTCGCTGTCCCGCGTCATGGGCCCGGAGCAGAACTTGCTGGAGCCGACGGCCGCGTCGTGCCGCCAGATCGTGTTGCCGTGGCCGGTTCTCGACAACGACGAGCTCAACAAGATCATCCACATCAACCACGACGGCGATCACCCCGGCCTCGCTGCCACCGTGCTGCGCGGGCTGTACGAGGTGGAACGCGGGGGAGAAGGACTGGCCGAGGCCATCGAGAGTCTGCGACGCCGCGCGAGCAAGGCCATCGCAGCCGGGTTCCGCACGCTGATCATCTCCGACCGCGATTCGGACCACACGCATGCGCCGATTCCGTCCCTGCTCGCGACCGCGGCGGTGCACCATCATCTCGTCCGCACGAAGGAGCGCACCAAGGTCGCACTCGTCGTCGAGTCCGGCGACGCCCGCGAGGTACACCATCTCGCGCTGCTCATCGGCTACGGCGCCGCGGCGGTCAACCCGTACCTCGCCATGGAGTCCATCGAGGACCTCGTCGGCGAAGGCGAGCTGACGGGCGTCGAATCGTCCGTGGCGGTGCGCAACTACCTGTACGGACTCGGCAAGGGCGTGCTGAAGGTGATGTCCAAGATGGGCATCTCGACCGTCGGATCCTATACGGGCGCACAGGTTTTCGAGGCCATCGGCCTCGACAAGGACGTCGTGCGCGAGTACTTCAAGGGCACCGTCAGCAAGCTCGGTGGTGTGGGCCTCGACGTGCTGGCCGAAGAGGTCAAGCTGCGGCACCGCCGCGCGTATCCGGAGAATCCGACCGACCGCGTGCACCGTCGTCTCGAGATCGGCGGCGAGTACCAGTTCCGTCGCGAGGGTGAGCTGCACCTGTTCACGCCCGAGACGGTGTTCCTGCTGCAGCACGCGACGCGTACCGGACGCTTCGACGTCTTCCAGAAGTACAGCGACGAGGTCGATCGTCTGGCACGTGAGGGCGGCGCGCTGCGCGGGCTGTTCGAGCTGAAGGAGGGCATTCGCCCGCCTGTTCCGCTGGAGGAGGTCGAGCCGGTCGAGTCCATCGTGACCCGGTTCAACACGGGTGCGATGAGCTACGGATCCATCTCGGCCGAGGCGCACGAGGCGATGGCAGTCGCGATGAACAATCTCGGCGGACGCTCCAACTCGGGAGAGGGCGGCGAGGACACCGACCGGTTGTACGATCCGACGCGTCGCAGCGCCGTCAAGCAGGTCGCCAGCGGACGTTTCGGTGTCACGAGCGATTACCTCGTGAACGCGTCGGACATCCAGATCAAGATGGCGCAGGGTGCGAAACCCGGTGAGGGAGGCCAGCTTCCGGGCTACAAAGTCTACCCGTGGGTGGCCAAGACGCGGCACTCGACGCCGGGCGTCGGGCTGATCTCGCCGCCGCCGCACCACGACATCTACTCGATCGAGGACCTCGCTCAGCTGATCCACGATCTGAAGAACGCGAACGAGAATGCGCGCGTTCACGTCAAGCTCGTCAGCTCGGTCGGGGTCGGCACGGTCGCGACGGGTGTGAGCAAGGCGCATGCCGACGTCGTCCTGATCTCGGGTTACGACGGCGGTACCGGCGCTGCGCCGCTGACCTCGCTCAAGCACGCTGGTGCGCCGTGGGAGATCGGTCTCGCCGACGCGCAGCAGACGTTGGTGCTCAACGGACTTCGTGACCGCATCACCGTGCAGTGCGACGGCGGTCTGCGGACGGGGCGCGACGTCATCGTGGCGGCGCTTCTCGGTGCCGAGGAGTTCGGTTTCTCGACTGCGCCGTTGATCGTGTCCGGCTGCATCATGATGCGCGTGTGCCACCTCGACACCTGCCCGGTCGGCGTCGCGACGCAGAACCCTGACCTGCGCAAGCGTTTCAACGGCAAGCCCGAGTTTCTCGAGGACTTCTTCCGTTTCGTTGCGGAAGACGTCAGGCAGTACCTGGCGAAGTTGGGCTTCCGCAGCATCGACGAGGCCGTCGGACGCGCGGATGCGCTCGAGACGTCAGCAGGCATCGCGCACTGGAAGAGCCAGGGACTCGACCTGTCACCGATCTTCGCGATGCCGACCGACCAGCACGGAGCTCCGCTGACGCAGCGTCGACGGTTGCGCGGCCAGGATCACGGTCTGGACTTCGCCCTCGACCGCACGCTCGTTCAGCTCGCCGAGGGTGCGCTCCAGGATGCTCACCCGGTCACGCTCGAACTACCGGTACGCAACGTGAACCGCACGGTCGGAACACTTCTCGGCTCCGAGGTCACGCGTCGGTTCGGTGGACGGGGTCTGCCGGACGACACCATTCGAGTGCAGCTGACCGGTTCGGCCGGGCAGTCGCTCGGCGCCTTCCTGCCCGCAGGTGTCACGATCGATCTGATCGGCGACGCGAACGACTACGTCGGCAAGGGACTGTCCGGCGGCCGCGTCGTCGTGCGTCCCGCCGAGGACGTCTCCTTCGTCCCGGAGGACAACGTCATCGCAGGCAACACACTTCTCTACGGCGCGACGTCGGGTGAGGTGTTCCTGCGCGGCCGCGTCGGCGAACGGTTCGCGGTGCGCAACTCGGGTGCGACGGCCGTCAACGAGGGCGTCGGAGACCACGCGTTCGAGTACATGACCGGAGGACGCGTCGTCGTCCTCGGCCCGACCGGGCGAAACATGGCTGCCGGAATGTCGGGCGGTATCGCCTACGTCCTCGGCTTGGATGCGAGCGACGTCAACATGGACATGGTGACGTTGCAGACTCCTGACCCCGACGACTTCGCGTGGCTGCGCGAGACGGTGGAGAACCACTTGAAGTGGACCGGATCCACCGTCGCGGCCTCGCTCCTCGCGGACTGGCCTCGGCGGTCCGCACTGTTCACGAAGATCATGCCCGTCGACTACCAGCGTGTGCTGGAGGCGACGAGGATGGCGCGCGCCGAGGGGCGCGACGTCGACTCAGCAATCATGGAGGCAGCACGTGGCTGATCCCAGAGGATTCCTCAACGTCGTCAAGCAGGAAGCCGCCAAGCGGCCGATCACCGAACGCGTCAAGGACTGGAACGAGGTCTACTCGCACCAGCCCGCGTCCGAGCGCGCCGCAGAGGTGTCGGACCAGGCCCGTCGCTGCATGGATTGCGGTATTCCGTTCTGCCACTCGGGAACTGCGGGCTGTCCGCTGGGCAACCTGATTCCGGAGTGGAACGATCTCGTGCGACGGGACCGGTGGGACGCTGCGAGCGACCGACTGCACGCGACGAACAACTTCCCCGAGTTCACCGGACGCGTCTGCCCCGCGCCCTGCGAGGCGGCGTGCGTGCTGTCGATCGCCGAGAGCGACACCGGCGGTAGCGTGACGATCAAGCGTGTCGAGCAGACCATCGCCGATCTCGCGTGGGACGCAGGCTCGGTCGTGCCCCAGCCTCCGACGATCAACACGGGAAAGCGTGTCGCCGTCGTCGGTTCCGGTCCGGCGGGACTTGCTGCAGCGCAGCAACTCACGCGCGCCGGCCACGACGTGACCGTCTACGAACGCGACGACCGTCTCGGCGGCCTGCTGCGCTACGGCATCCCCGAATTCAAGCTGGAAAAATCCGTGCTGGACCAGCGACTGATGCAGATGCGTGCCGAGGGAACGCATTTCGTCACCGACTGCGAAGTGGGTGTCGACTTCACCGTCGAGCAGTTGCGGGAGAAGTTCGACGCGGTCGTGCTCGCGGTCGGAGCGCTGCGCGCTCGGGACAACACCGAGGTCGAGGGACGCTCTCTGGCCGGAATCCACTTGGCCATGGAGCATCTCGTGCCGGCCAACAAGGAATGCGAGGGCGACGGCCCTACATCGATCTCCGCGAAGGACAAGCACGTCGTCATCATCGGCGGCGGTGACACCGGGGCCGACTGTCTCGGTACCGCGCACCGGCAGGGTGCTGCGTCGGTGACCCAGTTGGATTACAACCAGGCGCTTCCCGAGATCCGCGACGAGCGCTCGCCGTGGCCGTCGTGGCCGCTGGTCCTTCGGACGTCGCCGGCTCACGCCGAGGGCGGCGTCGTACGGCACCAGGTTGCCGTGCAGCGTTTCCTGGGCGACGAGAACGGTCACGTACGCGCCATGGTGCTCGCCGAGGTCGAAGTCCAGCGCGATGCGGACGGCCGACGCGTCATCACCCCGATCGGCGAGGAGGTCGAGTTGCCGTGCGACCTCGCGCTGTTCGCCATCGGGTTCGAGGGCGTCGAGCACGGGCCGCTGCTCGACGACTACGGACTGACCCTGACCCGTCGCGGCGCGCTGTCGTGTGGCCCGGACTGGCAGACGACGGCGCCCGGTGTCTTCGTGTGCGGCGACGCGCACCGAGGAGCGTCGTTGGTCGTGTGGGCCATCGCGGAAGGCCGGTCGGCGGCACATGGCGTCGACGCATACCTGACGGGCCGGTCGGATCTGCCGTCTCCGGTGCACCCGACTGCTTTGCCGCTGGCCGTGGTCTGAATTGATCCAGGTGTTTTGAACAGGTCCGACGCGATGTTACCGACGGGTAGAATCGCGTCGGACCCCTCTGCCATGGAGAAGGCAGGAGCCACCGTCTAGGCTCGTGGTCGTGAGCCGACGTACGAAGATCGTTTGCACCCTTGGACCCGCCACCGCTACCAGTGATCGAATCCGTGAACTCGTCGAGAGTGGAATGGATGTCGCCCGACTGAATTTCAGCCACGGCGATCACCCGGATCATCAGGCAAACTACGAAAGAGTCCGTGCCGCTTCGAATGCCACGGGCAAAGCCGTCGGCATCCTCGCCGATCTGCAGGGACCGAAGATCCGCCTCGGCCGTTTCGCCGAAGGCAAGACCACGTGGGCCAACGGCGAATTGGTGCGCATCACCGTCGAGGAGTGCGAAGGCACCCACGACCGCGTGTCGACGACCTACAAGGAACTCGCTCAGGACGCCAAGGAAGGCGACCGGCTGCTGGTCGACGACGGCAAGGTCGGACTCGTCGTCACCGGCGTCGAGGGCAACGACGTGCTGTGCCGCGTCACCGAGGGCGGACCCGTCAGCAACAACAAGGGTGTCTCGCTGCCCGGTATGAACGTGTCGGTGCCTGCCCTGTCCGAGAAGGACATTGCGGACCTCGAGTTCGCGCTCGGTCTCGGCGTCGACTTCATCGCACTGTCTTTCGTGCGCTCGCCCGCCGACGTCGAACTGGTGCACGCGGTGATGGATCGCGTCGGCCGACGCGTTCCGGTCATCGCGAAACTGGAGAAGCCAGAGGCCGTCGACAATCTCGAAGCCATCGTGCTCGCGTTCGACGCCATCATGGTCGCGCGTGGCGATCTCGGCGTCGAGCTGCCGCTCGAGCAGGTTCCGCTGGTGCAGAAGCGCGCCATCCAGATCGCACGTGCCAACGCGAAGCCGGTCATCGTCGCGACGCAGATGCTCGAGTCGATGATCGAGAATTCGCGGCCCACCCGCGCGGAGGCGTCGGACGTCGCGAACGCCGTGCTCGACGGCACCGACGCCGTGATGTTGTCCGGTGAGACCTCCGTCGGTAAGTACGTCATGGAGACCGTCCGCACGATGGCTCGGATCGTCGAGACCGTCGAGAGCGAGGGCGAGCCGGTTCCGCCGCTGACTCACGTTCCGCGTACCAAGCGTGGTGTCATCTCCTACGCTGCACGCGACATCGGCGAGCGTCTCGACGCGAAGGCTCTGGTCGCCTTCACGCAGTCCGGTGACACCGTGCGTCGTCTCGCGCGTCTGCACACGTCGCTTCCGCTGCTCGCGTTCACCTCGATCCCCGAGGTCCGGTCGCAGCTCGCGCTGAGCTGGGGCACCGAGACCTTTCTGGTCCCCGAGGTCGCGACGACCGACGCGATGGTGATCGAGGTCGACAAGGCGCTGCTGGAGCTGGGTCGATACAGCAAGGGCGATCAGGTCGTGATCGTAGCCGGAGCTCCTCCGGGCACAGTAGGCTCGACCAACTTGATCCACGTGCACCGAATTGGAGAAGAGGACCGGTAAGTGACCGATGCGGGGGGAACCGGCGCTGCAGCCACAGCGGCGACCGATGACAAGACGGATCTACAAACGCTCCTCGAGTTGCTCGAGCTCCAGGAGATCGGCGAGGACACGTTCCGGGGGGATCATCCTCGCCAGGTGGGCAGCCGGACCTTCGGCGGACAGATGGTGTCTCAGGCGCTGATCGCCGCCGGGCGCACGGTGTCCGGTACGTCACGTGACGTGCATGCCATCAATGCGCACTTCATTCGAGGCGGTGACGTCAAGAAGCCGATCGAGTATCGCGTCGAGCGTCACCGTGACGGGCGCGCCTTCGCGAACCGTCAAGTCACCGCGCTGCAGGACGGCGACGAGATCTTCGTGATGCTCGCGGCGTTCCAGGATTTCGGCAAGGGGCTCGAGCACAGCGTCGAGTTGCCCGAGGTGCCGTACCCGGACACGTTGCCGCCGTTGGGCGATCACTTCGTCGGGTACGAGGATCGACTGCAGATGTTCGTCGACGCGCTCAAGCCCATCGACATGCGTTACGCCAACGACCCCGCCTGGATTCTGCAGACCACGGGGGAGAAGCTCACGCACAATCGCGTCTGGATGAAGGCGGACGGGGAGCTGCCCGACGATCCGATCTTCCACGCGGCGACCATGGGGTACGCGTCGGACACCACGGTGCTCGATTCGATCCTCACCACCCACGGATTGTCGTGGGGACTCGACCGTATCGTCGCGGCGACGGTCAACCATTCCATCTGGTTCCACCGTCCGTTTCGTTTCGACGAATGGGCCCTCTACGCCACGGAATCGCCTGTGGCCGCGGGTTCGCGCGGTCTCGCGACCGGCCGCTTCTTCTCGACCGACGGAGTATTACTCGCAACCGTCGTGCAGGAAGGCCTGATTCGGCACTTCCCGAGAAAGTAGTTTCATCCTCGATCGACGACGGCCCTCCACGCGTCGAGCTTGCGTTCGTACGTCATCGACGCGTGCGCCGGGCTCGTCGACGGCAGCCGTACCAGTGCGATCGGACTCTGCGGGGTTGTCACGTACCGGAGGAAGCTGGCTTCGGCTTTGGCCCCGTTGAAGAAGATGCGTTCGATCGTCGGATGTTCGCGAATCAGCGTGTCGATGTCGTTGACGACGATGGACGATTCCTCGATCGCCGAATCGAGACTGCCGAGACGCGTACACAGTTTCAACACATCCCATACAGCGATCCCGTGGGACTGCAGCACCGTCGTTCGTTCCTCGTACGGGACCGACGGTCCCGCCTCGAAGAGGTCTCCCATGATCGGCCAGAACGCGTTTCGCGGATGGGCGTAGTACTGATTCGCCGTCAGGGAGGCGACGCCGGGCATCGAGCCCAGGATCAACGTGTGCGCGGAACGATCGATGATCGGCGGGAAACTGTGCACGGTGGTCACCGCTCCACAGTGACACACGACGAAAGTCGGGGACACGTCACGAAAGGATGCGAGTTCGCCTGTGAAGGGCGGACAATGGAGCCCATGTTGGATCCACGAGTACTCGACAACCATGAACTCGACGCCGAACTGGCTGTGCTGCGCCGTGGCCGCGACCAGTCGATGGACGAAGGCGCCGACGACGCAGCGCTGGCGGAGGCCGACCGCTTGATCGCGGCGTTCGAGAACGAGATCGAGTCGAGGCGCAAGGCGGCAGCCGACCCGGAGATCTAGCGGTGCGCGGCGACCGTCAACGCCGCGCACGCCGCGATCGCGGTCACGGTTCGCGCATCGTTCCAACGTGTCCAGCGCGTGAGATAGTCGCTCCACGTACGCAGTCCGGCCGCCGAGTGGGGGTCGGCGGCCGCCAGTGCGTCGTTCATCGGAACGTTGATCGCGCTCGTGACGACGACACATCCGATCACGAACAACGCCGCGCCTGTGGTCACGAGAATCCGGTTGCCGGCGGACGGCGACATCCACGACGTCATCACCGCGACCACAGCTGCGGCTGCACTCCCGAAGAACACGGTCATGAAGACGGGAGAGACGATCTCGACGTTCATTTGTTGCATCGACGACACAGCTGCATCCTGAGGTTGCGATCGCAGCGCCGGTATGACGCTCACCGAGAAGGCGAGGAGTACCCCTGCTGTGATGCCGCAGCCGACGGCTGCGATCGTCGTCGACACCGATGCAATGCGTTCGATCATCGGGAGCTCCTTCGTCGTGTGGTGATACTCAGCATCGACGCCGATCCATGGACTTTCCATGACTGTTCATCGCTATTTCATGCCCGTTCGTCCAGCTCGGTCGTATCATCGGTGCATGCGAGGACCGGACCCGTGGGCGACGCCGGATGCCCTCGGCGAAGCTCTGCACTTCCTGCGTATGACGGGTGCCTTCTATTGCCGGTCGGAGTTGTCCGAGCCGTGGGGGCTCGAGATGCCGCGAATGGACGACTGCATGTGGTTCCACGTCGTCACCGACGGCCGGTGCAGACTCGACGTCGACGGCGCCGCGACCAGGTACCTCGTTCCTGGCGAATTCGCGCTCGTGCCACACGGTTTGGGACACACACTGGCCAGCGACGACCACGCAGGTGCATCCGCCCCGGTCGTCTACGACTTACCGCACGACTACGTCAGTGATCGTTACGCCGTCATACGCCATGGAGGCGGCGGTGTTTCGACGACGATGATCTGTGGGGCCGTTCGACTCGATCATCCGTCGGCGGTGCACTTGATCCGCTCGCTGCCGCCGCTGATCGTCGTGGAATCCGTGCCGTCGCCGCATCTGTCCTGGATGCACAGCACGCTCGGTCTCGTCGCCGACGAGGCACGCACACTACGGCCCGGTGGGGAAGCCGTCATCACGCGGCTCTCGGACATTCTGGTCATCCAGGCGTTGCGATCGTGGATCGAACACGACCCCGCAGCCAGGACCGGCTGGCTCGGCGCGTTGCAGGACCCGGGCATCGGACCGGCGCTGGCATCGTTGCACCGCAGCCCGGACACGCAATGGACCGTCGCGTCG
This sequence comes from Rhodococcus sp. Eu-32, assembly GCF_003336925.1. Taxonomy (NCBI): domain Bacteria; kingdom Bacillati; phylum Actinomycetota; class Actinomycetes; order Mycobacteriales; family Nocardiaceae; genus Rhodococcus; species Rhodococcus sp. Eu-32. Next base: position 190,118 of record NZ_QGNK01000008.1, read on the forward strand.
CTTGCTGCCTCCGTGACGATGTCGCGCTCGGCGTTCGCGGCGAGATTCACCGCGTTGGTGGGGGAGACACCGATGAAATACCTCGCCCGCTGGCGAATGCAGGTGGCACACGATCTGCTGCGCTCGGGCGACGTGACCGTGGCGGAATTGGCGAAGCGATCGGGCTACGACTCGGACGCGGCCTTCGCGCGGGCATTCAAACGCGTAATCGGTGTGCCGCCTGGTCGTGTGCGGCGACGCGTCGAGACGACCTCGATCTTCTGATTTCTCGCTGTTGTCTCGATTTGTCGCTGCTGTCTTGCCTTTTCGAGATGTGGTGCCCCCGGTCAGACTCGAACTGACACTGTACGGGTTTTGAATCCGTTTCCTCTGCCAATTGGGATACGGGGGCTGGCGTTGTCTTGCGGTTCACTACTTTAGAAGATGCGCCGACGGGGTCAACCACCGGTACCCTTCAAATGCTCTCACGGCCGGATGGAAGCATCGTCCGTGCACGCGCGTGCGATCGGTTTGCGCTGGTCGATGACTTGTCGAAGGAGACTGTTACTCATGAATGCTCCTGTTACGCAGGAGGGCGGCAGGCCCGCTCTCCGTGTCGTGGTTGCCGAGGACGAATCGCTGATCCGCCTGGATCTGGTGGAGATGCTGCGCGAGGAGGGCTACGAGGTCGTCGGAGAGGCCGCCGACGGGCAGCAGGCCGTCGATCTGGCAATCGAACTCCGTCCGGATCTGGTGATCATGGATGTGAAGATGCCTCGGCGTGACGGCATCGACGCCGCGTCGGAGATTGCGGAGAAGCGCATCGCGCCGGTCGTGATTCTCACCGCATTCAGTCAGCGCGAGTTGGTGGAGAAAGCGCGCGACGCGGGCGCGATGGCCTACCTCGTGAAGCCGTTCTCCAAAGCCGATTTGATGCCGGCCGTCGAACTCGCGGCAAGCCGCTACACCGAGATCTCGTCCCTCGAAAGCGAAATCGCGGATCTGCAGGAACGTCTCGAGACGCGCAAGCTGATCGAGCGTGCGAAGGGCAAGCTCATGGAGTCGCAGTCCCTGACAGAGCCGCAGGCGTTCAAGTGGATTCAGCGCGCGGCCATGGACAGACGAACGACGATGAAGGCCGTTGCCGAGGTCATCATCGAGACGCTCGATCCACCCGCGGAGGCGTGACAGCGCCCCCGAACGCTACGGCCACGTAAATCTTCGGCAGCTGAGGTCACAGTCAGGTCACGAGCCTTCTTCTCACCGATCGCACATCGCTTCGGGCAGATAGCGTCTGATCCCACACGAGGCACATATTTCACGTGCGCTTCATCGATGAGCAATCAAGGAGACCCCCGATGGCAAAACGGACCTACGTCCGCACGGCTGCGGTTCTGAGTGCTGCGTCATTGGCACTGTTCGGCTGTTCCTCGAGTGACGATTCCAGCTCGGAGGACAGTGCCAATTCCGCCAGCGGTGGCGGATCGGCAGCCGCGGAGACGACGGTGTCCACCGATTGCACACCGGAACAGGCCACCGCCGGTGCCACCCCGGTCACGACGCCTCTCGTCGTCGGCACGTTGCTCCCCGAAACCGGTACCCTCGCCTTTCTCGGCCCGCCCGAAGTCGCCGGTGTTCAGCTCGCGATCAACGACGTCAACGCCGCAGGGGGCGTACTCGGTCAGCCGGTTCAGTTGATCCCCGGTGACTCCGGCGACACCACGACGGACACCGCGAACGTCACCGTCGACCGCCTACTCGCCGGTGGCGCCGACGTCATCGTCGGAGCAGCGTCGTCGTCGGTGTCGCTCAAGGTGATCGACAAGATCGCCAGCGCAGGCGTCGTGCAGTTCTCGCCGGCCAACACCTCCGACCAGTTCGTCTGCTACCCGGACAAGGGGCAGTACTTCCGTACCGCACCGACGGATGTCCTACAGGCACAGGCGTTGTCGCAGCTCATCGCCGAGGACGGCGCTCAGCGTGTGTCCATCCTCGCGCTGAACGACCCGTACGGCACCGGTCTCGCGCAGAACACCGTCGACAATCTTCAGGACGCGGGCATCCCGTCGGATCAGATCCAGAAGATCATCTACGACCCCAATGCGCAGTCCTTCAACGCCGAGGTCGACGACGTGAAGAACTTCGCGCCCGACGCGGTTGCGGTCATCGGCTTCGAGGAGTCGGCGAAGATCATCACCCGTATGCACGAGGTCGGCATCGGCCCGTCCGACGGCACTCTGGTCTACGGTGTCGACGGCAACATGGGTAACGCACTGGGCGAGGCCGTCGCAAAGCCGTTGCTGGACACGATGAAAGGCACGACGCCGCTCACCGACGTCGGCACCGAATTCCAGGACCGTCTGAAGGCGCTCAACCCTGCGCTGGTCGACTTCAACTACTCCGGTGAGTCCTACGACGCCGTCGTCATCTCGGCGCTCGCGGCGGAACAGGCGAAATCGACTGCGGGAACGGACATCGCGGCCAACATCAACAGCGTCACCAAGGACGGCGAGAAGTGCACCAGCTTCGCGCAGTGCCTGCCGCTGGTCCAGGCCGGAACGGACATCGACTACGACGGCATCACCGGCGCGCTGAACTTCAGCGACTCGGGTGAGCCCGCCACCGGGTCCTACGGCAAGCTCGTCTTCGGCCCCGAGAACACCCTCACGACAGGGGGATACATCGTCGTCGGGGAGTGATGCTCGACCGGATGTGAACGAGCCCCGTTCCGCTCAGCGGGTCGGGGCTCGTTGGTGTTCGGCGCGGTGGGCCTGGGTGACCGAATGACGCCCTCGCTCACTCTGAGTGAGCAAGGGGCGCCTTCGGTCCGGGGGGCGGTGGGCCTGGGTGACCGAATGACGCCCTCGCTCACTCTGAGTGACCAAGGGGCGCCCTCGGTCCGGTGAGCCGGCCCCGAGTGACCGAAGGTGACATTCGGTCACCCCCCAGCACGCGCACCTACTTCTCTTTACTCCCCGCGAGCGTGCCGAGGTACAACTCGATGACCTTCGGGTCGTTCATGAGGTTGGTTCCGGTGTCGGTGTAGGCGTTTCGACCCTGATCGAGCACGTATCCGCGGTCGCAGATCTGCAAGCATCGGCGGGCGTTCTGTTCGACCATGATGATCGAGACACCCGTCGCGTTGATCTTCTTGCAGCGGATGAACACCTCGTCCTGGAACATCGGGGACAGGCCGGCCGACGGCTCGTCGAGCAGAAGGACCGACGGTTCCATCATCAACGCACGGCCCATCGCGACCATCTGCCTCTCGCCGCCGGACAGTGCGCCTGCCTTGACCTTCCTGCGTTCACCCAGGAGTGGGAACAGCTCGCTCACGAACGCGAATCTTTCCGCAAACTTCTTGGGACGCAGGTAGATTCCCATCTCGAGGTTCTCTTCGATGGTGAGCGACGGGAACACGTTCTGCGTCTGCGGAACGTAGCCGACGCCTTTGGTGACCAGGACGTGCGCCTGGGCCGACGTGATGTTGTCGCCGCGCAGCTTCACCGAACCCTGACGGACGGGGATCAGGCCGAACAGGGTTTTCAGCAGTGTCGACTTGCCAGCGCCGTTAGGGCCGATGATGCCGACGATCTCACCGTCACGAAGAAAGAAATTGCATTCGTTCAGGATGTTGACCCCGGGGATGTAGCCTGCCACCAGGTTGTCGGCGCGGACCAGTGCCCCCTCGGCGAGCCTGGCGTGTTCTTCCGGCGTCGCCGCGAATTCCGCTGGTGTCAGGTTTCCTGTGTTCGCTTCGCTCATCGCCCGTCCTCCTTTGTCGCCGTGGGGGAGTCGGCCACGAATTCCGGTTCGGACAGGTCGCCGCCTGCTTCGAGCTCTTCCGCTTCGGCTTGTTCGAGTGCTTCGGCCAATCGTGCTGTGGCACCGACCGGATCACCGTTCTCGTCGAACTCGAGCGCTTGGTCGTGGTGACTGCCGAGGTAGGCGTCGACGACGGCGCCGTTGTTGGACAGTTCCTCCGGCGTCGATTCGGCGATCACGCTGCCCTGAGCCATGACGACGACCCAGTCGCTGATGTCACGGATGACGTCCATGTCGTGCTCGACGAACACGACGGTCATGCCGTCGTCGCGCAGAGACTTGATGTGGCTCAACAAGCTCTGTGTCAGAGCAGGATTGACGCCCGCCATCGGCTCGTCCAACATGACCACCGCCGGGTCGGTCATCAGTGCGCGTGCCATCTCGAGCAGCTTGCGCTGACCACCCGACAGCGAGCCGGCGAGGTCGTCTGCTTTGGCGTCGAGTTTGAAGCGACTGAGCAACTCGTTCGCGCGCTCGGTGATTTCCCTCTCCTGGGCCTTCCAGGTCCAGGGCAGGAGAGTGTTCAGGATTCGCTCACCGCGCTGGCCGGTGGCCCCCAACTTAACGTTGTCGAGAACGGACAGCTTCGACAACGCCTTGGTCAGCTGGAACGTGCGCACGACGCCCTGCCGTGCGACCTGATGCGGGTGCATGCGGCCGAGTGATTTCCCGTCCATCGACCACGTTCCCGTGTCCGGTCGGTCGAATCCGGTGAGCAGGTTGAACAAAGTCGTCTTGCCTGCCCCGTTCGGACCGATGAGCCCCGTGATGCACCCTCGTTGGATTTCGAGATGGGCGACGTCGACGGCCTTGAGTCCGCCGAACGTGCGCGAGACGCCGTCGACGACGAGTGTCGGATCCGGCTTCGGTGCGCCCGGAACACCGGGAACGCCCGCGAAGAGAGCGGCGCGTTGCTCCTTGCTGAGCACAGTCTTATCGGGCATCGATCTGGACCTCTCGCTTGTTGCCGAGGATACCCTGGGGTCGGAAGACCATCAGTACCGCGATCAGGATGCCCAACAACACGAAACGTGTTGCGCCGACTTGTTGTTCGGTGAGGTTCAACAGCGGATCCGGGCCTGCGATGGCTTGACGCAGTAGAGCGTCGGGAATCGACAGCAGGAACCAGAACAGCATCGCGCCGAGCACCGGGCCGAAGACCGTCGCAGCGCCGCCGAGGATCAACGCGCCGAACGCGAAGAAGGTCTGTGCCGTCGAGTAGAAGTCGGGGTTGATGGACTTGGTCTGCAGGGCGTTGAACACGCCGCCCATGCCACCGATGACACCGCCGAGCACGAGGGCCTGCATCTTGTAGACGAAGACGTTCTTGCCCAGAGACCGCGCGGCGTCCTCGTCCTCGCGCACGGCTTTGAGGACGCGGCCCCACGGGCTGTGCGTCAGCAGGTACACCAGACCGCACAGCAGCAGGACGAGCGACCATCCGACGACCATGGCCCACAGGTCGTCGCCGTAGAACTTGACCCCGAGGAACGAGTACTGCTTACCGGAGTCGAACGGACTGAGCGAGGTGAACGGATCGGCGAAGCCGAAGATGCCGTTCGTCGACTTCGTCACGGAATCGGTTGCCGTCGAACGGAACACGAGACGCAGAATCTCCGACGCGGCGATCGTCACGACGGCCAGATAGTCGGCTCGCAGCCTGAGGGTCGGGATGCCGAGCACGAGTGCGAGAAGTCCCGCCGCTCCGAGGCCGACGAGAATTCCCAACCACAGCGGCTGCTGATAGGTGATCGTCATGATGCCGACGCCGTATCCGCCGAGCAACGCGAATCCGATCTGACCGAAGTTCAGCAGACCGGCGTAGCCGAAGTGCAGGTTCAGTCCGATCGCGAGCAGCGCGTAGAAGATGGCCGACGGCCCGATCAGCTGTGCGAGCGAGACTTGAAGTGCTCCGAGAACATCCATGTCGTATCACCCGATCCTTTGCCGCGAACCGAGGATGCCCTGGGGCCTGACCACGAGGATGAGAATCAAGACGAGCAGTCCTCCGATGTACTTGAGATCGGGATTGATGATCATCGTCGACCACTGAACGAGCAGTCCGACGATCACGCAGCCGAGGAGCGCTCCGTATGCGGTTCCCAAGCCGCCGAGGGTGATTCCGGCGAACATGAGCAGCAGCAGTTTGAAGCCCATCTCCCATTGGACCCGGCCTCCGAGTTCCGACAGCCCGAACAGGACACCGCCGAGGGCGGCCAACCCACCGCCCAGACACCAGACGAAGGTGACGACGCGTTCGACGTCGATACCCGACGACGCAGCGAGGTCGCGATTGTCGGCCACGGCGCGCATTGCCTTGCCGATTCGGGTGCGCTGCAACATCACTGCGACACCGACGAGGACGACGATGCTGATGACGATGCAGGCGAGGCCCACGTTCGTGATCGCGAACGGCCCCCATTCGTTCTGCGTCTGCGCCTGATAGTCGTCGAAGGGCTCCGAACGGTCGGAGAAGAAGATCAGAATCAGATACCGCAGTGCGATGGCGAGGCCGATGGACACCACCAACTGTGCGATCAAGCCTGTTTTACGTTTTCGTAGTGGTCTCCAGATGGCAGAGTTGGCCAGCCACCCGATCGCTATTCCGACGACGATCGCCAGAAGCGTCGCCCAGATGAGCTGAATACCCATGGACACGTTGAAGACCCAGGCTGCGACGGCGCCCAGCGTGACCAACTCGCCGTGCGCGAAGTTGGTCAGTCCCGTCGTCCCGAAGATGAGGCTCAGGCCCACGGCCGCCAGTGCGATCACGAGGCCGAATCGAAAGCCGTCGACCGTCGTTCGGATGAAGTTCTCGTAGAACGGGACCTCGTTCGAGGTACGCGCCTCGCCGAACGAGAAGATGACGGTGTTCGCTCGGCCCGCTTGGACGTCGCGTTCGACCGAGCCCTGGACGCTGACGTCGTCGGGCAGCGTATCTGTGACGACCTCGAACGTGTATGTGCCGGGCGACAATTCGAGTGTCCAGCGACCGCCGTCCTCCGACGTCGTGCGGCCCGCCTCGGCGCCCGACGCGTCGACCGCCCGGACGTCCACGCCGACCAGTCTCTCTCCGCCGTTGTTCAGGCTGCCGCTGACGGCGACGGCGTTCGCCGGAGCAGGCGGCGGCTCCTGCGCGAGCGCGGAACCGCCGAACGCCACCGCGAACACGGCGGCGAGAAGTGAGAGAACGAGTATTCGGGACGAATGTCGGCGGTGGCGCCGTGGTCGAGTCGATCTTCGGTTCCATCGCACACTTGGAGCCACGCACGTCCTCCGGACGGTGTAAGAGCCGGCCAGTATCGGCCGACTGGAGCTTGCAATTCTCGGACTCTAACCGTCCGGACCGCCCGAAACCGGCGAGTTGAATTTCCGGCTTGTATCTTTTGCGTTTCGAACTACTTGGCCGCACGTCGAAGGCGTGCCTCGAGATCCGTTTACGTCCTGTCGGTGCCCGTACCTAGACTGAGTAACCGTGAGCCCCGTAACCGACGCACGTGCATCCTCCGCATCCTCGACCGGTACGTCCGCAGATGGCGAGCAGCCGACGTTGCTGCTCATCGACGGGCACTCCATCGCCTTTCGGGCGTTCTTCGCGCTGCCGGTGGAGAACTTCAAGACCACCAGTGGGCAGTCCACCAACGCCGTCTACGGGTTCACGTCGATGCTGATCAACCTGTTGCGTGACGAGAAGCCGACGCACATCGCCGCCGCGTTCGACGTGTCGCGGCAGACGTTCCGCGCCGAGCGATTTCCGGACTACAAGGCCAACCGCAGCAAGACGCCCGACGAGTTCGCCGGCCAGGTCGACATCACCAAGGACGTCCTCGGTGCGATGGGCATTCCGGTCATGGCAGAGGCGGGCTTCGAGGCCGACGACATCATCGCCACACTGACGACGCAGGCCGAGGCGCTCGGATACAAGGTGCTCGTCGTTACCGGTGACCGCGACTCGCTGCAGTTGGTGACCGACAACGTGACGGTGTTGTACCCGCGCAAGGGCGTCTCGGATCTCACGCGGTTCACGCCCGCTGCCGTCACCGAGAAGTACGGGCTGACGCCGTCGCAGTACCCGGATTTCGCGGCACTGCGCGGCGACCCGAGCGACAACCTCCCCGGCATTCCTGGCGTCGGTGAGAAGACCGCGACCAAGTGGATCGTCCAGTACGGATCCCTCGAAGAATTGGTCACCAACGTCGACAAGGTCAAGGGCAAGGTCGGCGATGCGCTGCGTGCCAACTTGTCGAGTGTGGTGCTCAACCGGGAACTCACCGAGATGGTGCGCGACGTCCCACTGCCGTACACGCCCGATCAGTTGGAGCTCGCGCCGTGGGATCGCGAAAAGATTCACGGCTTGTTCGACGACCTCGAGTTTCGCGTGCTGCGCGACCGCCTGTTCGACACGTTGGCGTCGGCAGAACCCGAAGCGGAGGAAGGGTTCGACGTCCGCGGCGGCGCGATCGCCCCGGGTGAGCTCGCCGAGTGGCTGACGACGCATGCGTCGTCCGGGCAGCGCCACGGGCTCTCGGTGGTCGGTCCACGTCGTCCGTTCGACAGCGACGCGTTGTCCATCGCCATCGCTGCATCCGATGGTGAAGGCGGATTCGTGGACACCGCTTCGCTGGACGAGTCGGACGAGAAGGCGTTGGCTGCCTGGCTCGCCGACGACGGTCAGCCCAAGGCGCTGCACGAGGCGAAGTGGGCCATCCATGCGCTGCGCGGCCGCGGGTGGACGCTCGGCGGGCTGACGAGCGACACCGCGCTCGCGGCGTACCTGGTGCGTCCAGGTCAGCGCAGCTTCAACCTCGACGACCTCTGCCTGCGGTACCTCAAGCGCGAACTGCGCGCCGAGGATTCCGTCGAGGGCCAGATGTCGCTGCTCGACACCGAGGACGTCGCGGCCGCCGCCGTGGCCGAGGGCGAGATTCTGCGTGCTCAGGCGGTCCTCGATCTCGCCGCGACGCTCGACGACGAGTTGGCGAGCATCGAGTCGAGCGCGTTGTTGACCGACATGGAGTTGCCTCTGCTGTCGGTGCTTGCCGACCTCGAGGCAACCGGTATCGCCGTCGACAACAACCATCTCGGTGAGCTGCAGAGCCAGTTCGCGTCTCAGGTCGCCGACGCGGCCAATTCGGCGTACGAGGTCATCGGCAAGCAGATCAACCTGGGGTCGCCGAAGCAGCTGCAGGTCGTGCTGTTCGAGGAGCTCGACATGCCGAAGACGAAGAAGACCAAGACCGGTTACACCACCGACGCCGACGCCTTGCAGGGTCTATTCGAGAAGACCGAGCACCCGTTCCTGAAGTTCCTGCTCGACCATCGAGACGCGACTCGGATGAAGGTCACCGTCGACGGTCTACTCAAATCCGTGGCCGACGACGGCCGCATCCACACCACCTTCAACCAGACCGTCGCGGCGACCGGGCGGTTGTCCTCGACCGAGCCGAATCTGCAGAACATCCCGGTTCGTAACGACGCGGGACGGCACATCCGTGACGGCTTCGTCGTCGGCGACGGCTACGACACGCTGCTCACCGCGGACTACAGCCAGATCGAGATGCGCATCATGGCTCACCTGTCCGGTGACGAGGGGCTGATCGAGGCGTTCAACACCGGTGAGGATCTGCACAGCTTCGTCGGTGCGCGCGCATTCGGTGTACCGATCGAGGACGTCACACCGGAACTCCGTCGCCGCGTCAAGGCGATGTCGTACGGCCTGGCCTACGGGTTGAGCGCGTTCGGTCTGGCCGCGCAGCTCAAGATCTCGACCGACGAGGCCAAGGAGCAGATGGAGGCCTACTTCTCGCGCTTCGGTGGTGTGCGTGACTATCTGCGCAACGTCGTCGAGGAGTCGCGGAAGGTCGGCTACACATCGACGTTGTACGGTCGGCGTCGTTACCTTCCGGATCTGACCAGCGACAACAGGCAGCGCCGCGAGGTCGCCGAGCGTGCTGCGCTGAACGCCCCCATTCAGGGCACTGCTGCCGACATCATCAAGGTCGCCATGATCGACACGCACACGGCGTTGGCGGAAGCCGGGCTGCGTTCGCGCATGCTGCTGCAGGTCCACGACGAACTCGTCCTCGAGGTCGTCGAGTCCGAACGCGAGGAGGTCGAGGCGCTGGTGCGCGACAAGATGTCGTCGGCCATCGATCTGTCGGTCCCGCTCGAGGTGTCGGTCGGCACCGGCGCCAGCTGGGACAAGGCGGCGCATTAGGAGTTTCCCAATAGCAAGAGGCCCGGTCGCGTGTGCGACCGGGCCTCTTGTCGTTCAGTCCTGCTTACTGCGTGTCGGCTCCAGCGTTCTGATCGGCGATCTGCTTACGCACCTCGTCCATGTCGAGAGCCTTTACCTGGCCGACCAGGTCCTCCAGTGCGGATGCCGGCAGCGCACCAGGCTGCGCGAACACGAGCACACCCTCGCGGAAAGCCATGATGGTCGGAATCGACTGAATGTTCGCCGCTGCAGCGAGCCCCTGCTCGGCCTCGGTGTCCACCTTCGCGTGCACTACGTCGGGGTGCGCTTCGGAGGACTTCTCGAACGTCGGAGCGAACTGACGGCACGGTCCACACCAGGACGCCCAGAAGTCGACGAGGACCACGTCGTTACCTCCGACGATGTCGTCGAAATTCTGCTGAGTCAAAGTCTGTGTTGCCACGCCTGCCCTTTCGTCGGTATCGATGACCTTCTGCCGCGTTCAACGCGCGACGGTACCGAAATCATTCCGCGGCACCGACGAGCGGAGCTGTCCGAAAGGTCCGACGGTAGGCGTTGGGGGTCGTGCAGCGCACGCGAACGAAGTGCTGACGAAGGACGGCGGCGTTGCCGAACCCGACGCGTTCGGCGATGACGTCCATCGACAGATCGGAGTTCTCCAGAAGCTGCTGTGCCGCGAGTACGCGTTGGTCGTTGAGCCACCGCGCAGGCGTCGTACCGGTCTCGGCCTGGAAGCGTCGTGCGAAGGTTCGGGTGGACATGTTCACGCGCGCCGACAGCTTCTGCACGGACAATTCGGTGTCGAGGTTCTCGGTCATCCAGTCGAGCAGCGGGGCGAGTGTCTCGACTTCGACGGTCGGCAGGGGGGAGGTGACGAACTGCGCTTGGCCACCGTCCCGATGCGGCGGGACGACCATGCGTCGGGCGATACCGTTCGCGACGACGCTTCCCTGCTCCTTGCGGACGATATGCAGGCACAGATCGATACCGGCCGCAGTACCGGCGCTGGTCAGGACGTTTCCGTCGTCGACGTACAGAACGTCGGGGTCCACTTCGGCGAGCGGATAATCCGCTGCGAGCCGTGCGGAATGGCGCCAGTGCGTCGTGCATCGTCGACCGTCGAGCAAACCGGCTTTGCCGAGCACGAACGCGCCGTTGCACAGGCTTGCGACCTTGGCTCCCCGTGCGACCGCGGCGCGCAGCTTCACGAGCAACGGCTCGACGGATTCGTCGAAGTCGCTCGAGCACATCGAACACCCGTCGTCCGAGAGGTGGGTGCCACCCGCGGGGATGATGATGAGGTCGGCGTCGTCGAGTTGTGACAGGTCGTACGGAACGTCGATGGTGTAGCCGAAACGCGACCTGATCGGTCGATCGACTCCGGCGATCAACGAGAAGTCGTATGTCGGCAGGCCTTCGTCGGATCGATCGAACCCGAAGACCTCGCACGCGACGCCCAACTCGAATTGTTCGATCAACGGCATGAGTGGAACGACGACTCGTTTCAACATGCCCGTCAGTATGGCAGGAAATCGCGTAACTGTGTCGTATCTGCCACTGTTGTGAGAAAGCTGCTGGTAGCAGGCTCGAGGGCATGACAATCGCAATGTTGATTCTGGCAGTTCTGGCCGTCATGCACCTGGCCGTGGTCGGCGGATTCGCGCCCGATACGCACAGGCAGAAGAGCCAGTTCGGCGACTACGGGTTCTGAGCCGCGTGGCCGACGAGCCTCTCGACCTTGCCGTCGCCGTCCCACCGCCGAAGCGCTGAGGTCTCGCCGACGAGAATTCCAGGTTCCGAATGCAGTAGTTCGATGGCCGACCCCAGCTCGTCGTCGGTCATTCGGCGAGCAAGCGTGACGTGGGGCGTCCAGTGTCCAGGCGCGGTGTGCGGCCTGACACCTCGCGCGGTGCCGACCAGCGACGCGACGGCGGTGTGCGCGTCGAGCAGTTCGGCGGACGGGATCACCAGACGGGCGAGCGTCGCGTGCCGCCCGCGGAACACGACCAGAGGCCCGAGCCGGATCGGAAACAGCGAAACGGGCAGGGTCCCGATTCGCGCATCCAAGTCCGTGAAGTCGTCGGCGACCGTAAGGGTGACATGCGGACGATTCGACGCGCCTCGGTGCCGCGCCTGACTGGGCAGACCGGCGTCGAACAGCAGTTGCCACTCGCGCCGGACCGCATCGTCGAGCTCGTCGTCGAGGAGGAGTTCTACCGACTGCACCATGTCAGCCATGATGACTGACATGACTGACAGTCAGGCACACACGGTTCGTATCGGGTCGATGGTCGGCGACGGGATCGGGCACGAAATCGTGCCGGCGACGGTGCGCGTCGTCGACGCCGCGGCCCAGGCCGAACATCTCTCGATCGAGTGGGTCGAACTCGCCCTCGGTCGCGACGCCATCGACGCACACGGCTCGCCCGTCCCGCAGTCGACGCTCGACGAGCTGGCGACGCTGCCCGCCTGGATCCTGGGCCCACACGACAGCGCGTCGTACCCGGAGCCGTTCCGGTCGCAGCTCACACCTGGCGGTGTCGTGCGAAAGACGTTCGACCTGTTCGCGAACATTCGACCTGCGGTGGCCCACCCCGGTGTACGGGCGGTCTCGCCGAACATGGATCTCGTCGTGGTCCGTGAGAACACCGAGGGGTTCTACGCGGACCGGAACATGCACGTCGGCGGGGGCGAGTTCATGCCGACCCCGGATGTCGCACTCGCGGTCGGTGTCTTCACCCGAACCGCGTGCGAGCGCATCGCGCGGGAGGCGTTCACGCTCGCCCGCTCTCGACGGAAGAACGTCACCATCGTGCACAAGACCAACGTGCTGTCGCTGACGACAGGTCTGTTCCGCGACGTGTGCACGTCCGTCGCGCAGGAGTTTACCGACGTCACCGTCGATCAAGAACACGTCGACGCGCTGACTGCTCATCTCGTCCGACGCGGTCAGGATTTCGACGTGATCGTCGCGGAGAACATGTTCGGCGACATCCTGTCCGATCTGGCCGGTGAACTGTCCGGTTCGCTGGGCATGGCGCCGTCGTTGAACACCTCCGAGGCAAAGGCGATGGCCCAGGCAGCCCACGGATCCGCGCCCGACATCGCGGGCAAGAACCGTGCCAACCCCACCGCGCTGTTCCTGTCGGCCGCGATGATGCTCGACTGGCTCGCCGCCCACGGGCACGGCCAGAAGTGCGCGGGTGCCGCACTGCGGATTCGGCACGCCGTCACCGGTGCACTCGAGTCGGGCGTCGCGACGGCGGACCTCGGCGGACGCGCGTCGACCAGCGAGTTCACCGAAACCGTCGTCGCGAGAACACTCAGGACCTGAGCCGTCACGGTTTCGAACTCGCGTACCGGGAAATTCCGTCTTCGACTGGACACGCGGCATTACTGTTCGGTTACCGGTGCGGCAACGTGGCATTCGGTCGCGTACGTTCAACGTCTGGCAGCACCGAGAGATGGTGGTGTCGTTTCGACTCTTGGAGGACCTCTCGTGGTTACACGATCTTTCTCGAAGCCGGCTCGGCTTCTGATCGCACTGTCCGGCGCAGGCGCGCTGATGCTCACCGCATGTGCCCAGAACACCGAGGACGGGGGTGCCCCCGCAGCGGAGGAGACCACTGCCGTCGAGGTCGACAAGGTCGACGACATCGCGGCGACGCTCCCGCAGAAGAACGTCGACTCGGGCACGTTGGTCGTCGGCGTCAACGTGCCGTACTCGCCCAACGAATTCAAGGATGCGTCGGGCAAGATCATCGGCTTCGACGTCGACCTGATGAATGCCGTCGCCGGCGTCCTCGGCGTGACGGCGCAGTACGAGGAAGCGGACTTCGACCGCATCATCCCGTCGATCCAGGCCGGAACCTACGACGTCGGAATGTCGTCGTTCACCGACACCAAGGAGCGCGAGGCGACGGTCGACTTCGCGACCTACTTCAACGCGGGCACGCAGTGGGCGCAGCAGTCCGGCGGCAGCGTGGATCCGGCGAACGCGTGTGGTCTGAAGGTCGCCGTGCAGACCACGACCATCCAGGATCAGGAAGAAGTTCCCGCGAAGAGCGAAGCATGTGTCGCAGCAGGCAAGCCTGCGATCGAGATCGTCAAGTTCGACAGCCAGGACGATGCAGCGCAGGCGCTGGTTCTCGGACGAGTCGACGCGATGTCGGCGGACTCGCCCGTGACGGCGTACGCCATCAAGCAGACCGGCGACAAGCTCGAACCTGCCGGTGAGGTGTTCGATTCCGCGCCGTACGGCTACCCGGTCGCCAAGGGTTCGCCCCTCGCCGCGACGCTGCAGCAGGCGGTCCAACACCTGATCGACAACGGTCAGTACCAGACCATCGCCGAGAACTGGGGCGTCGAGGCAGGCGTGATCGAGCAGTCGCAGATCAACGGCGCAGTGAGCTGATGTCGGTGTCAGACGACGTCGTCCGACGGAAGGGTTCGGTGTGTCCGACTCCGCCTCGTTGAGCACGGGCACCGAGCCCGAGCCCATCAAAGCGATCCCGCTGCGGCATCCCGGACGCTGGATCGCCGCGGTGGTGGTCGTCGTGCTGTTCGGGCTGTTCGCCTACGGCGCCGCGACCAACCCGGCGTACGGCTGGGGGACGTACGGGCGTTATCTGTTCGACAGCCGAATCGGCGAGGGCGTGTGGAACACGCTGCAATTGACCGTGTACTCGATGATCGCCGCCATTCTTCTCGGCGTGCTGCTCGCGGTCATGCGGTTGTCGCCGAACCCCGTGCTGCGCAGCGCCGCCTGGATCTACCTGTGGATCTTTCGTGGCACGCCGGTGTACGTGCAGCTCGTGTTCTGGGGATTGATTCCGTCGATCTACAAGAACGTGGCACTGGGCATTCCGTTCACCGTCCAGTTCGCCGAGTTCGATCTGCAGGCCATCTACAACGCGTTCTGGTTCGCGGTCATCGGGTTGGCCCTGAACGAAGCCGCCTACATGGCCGAGATCGTTCGGGCCGGTATCAACTCCGTCGGCGAAGGGCAGATGGAGGCCTCCGTCGCGCTGGGCATGTCGTGGCCGCAGACGATGCGTCGTACCGTGTTGCCGCAGGCGATGCGCGTCATCATCCCGCCGACCGGTAACGAAGTCATCAGCATGCTGAAGACGACGTCTCTCGTCGTCGCGGTGCCGTTCACCGGAGAGGTCTACGGCCGTGCCAGGGACATCTCCGGGGCGAACTTCGAGCCCATTCCGCTGCTGTTGGTCGCTGCCACCTGGTACCTCGTGATCACGAGCATTCTCATGGTCGGGCAGTTCTATCTGGAGCGGTACTACTCCAAGGGTGCGTCACGACAGCTGACCGGCCGTCAGCTTCGGGCCCTCGCCGACGCGCAGGCCGTGGACGCACGTACCCACGACAACAAGGGCATCTGATGTCTCCGATGATCAAGGCCGACCGCGTCCACAAGAATTTCGGGGCGCTGAAGGTACTCAAGGGCATCTCGCTCGAGATCGACCGCGGCCAGGTGCTCTGCCTCGTCGGACCGTCGGGCTCCGGCAAGTCGACGTTCCTTCGCTGCATCAACCACCTCGAGCAGGTCAACGCCGGTCGGCTGTACGTCGACGGCGAGCTGGTCGGGTATCAGGAGAAGGGCGGCAAGCTCTACGAGCTGCACCCCAAGCAGGCTGCGAAACAGCGTCGCGACATCGGGATGGTGTTCCAGCACTTCAATCTCTTCCCACACCGAACGGCTCTCGAGAACGTCATCGAGGCGCCGACCCAGGTGAAGAAGATGAAGAAGTCCGACGCCGTCACACGGGCGAAGGAGTTGCTCGACCGTGTCGGTCTCGCCGACAAGGCGACGGCCTATCCGGCGCAGCTGTCCGGTGGCCAGCAGCAGCGTGTCGCGATCGCGCGAGCACTTGCCATGGATCCGAAGCTCATGTTGTTCGACGAGCCGACGTCCGCGCTCGATCCGGAGCTCGTCGGTGAGGTCCTCGGAGTGATGCGCGAGCTCGCCAAGGACGGCATGACGATGGTCGTCGTCACCCACGAGATGGGATTCGCTCGCGAGGTTGCCGATCAGCTGGTCTTCATGGATCAGGGTGTCGTCGTCGAATCGGGGGAGCCGCGGTCGCTGCTGGCGAATCCGCAGCACGAACGCACCAAAGCGTTCCTGTCGAAATTGCTTTAGCGAGGCTTCACGCAGCTGAAGATCGCCGTGCCGGGGAAGAGCTGGCCGCGTAGTGGACTCCACTGACCCCACTCGCGGTCCAGCCACTCCGGCCAGTCCGGTTCGACGATGTCCCGCAGTTCCAGGCCTGCGGCGACTATCTCGCGTACCCGATCGCCGATCGTCCGATGGTGTTCGACGTACGTCGGCGTCCCCTCGTCGTCGAATTCGACGTAGGGCGTGCGATCGAAGTACGGAATCGTCGCGGTCAGCCCCGCGGGCCCCGGGTCGTCGGGAAAGATCCACCGCATCGGGTGGTTGACGGCGAACACCCAACTCCCGCCGGGCCGGAGGACGCGGGCGATCTCGACCATCACGTTCGCGGAGTCGGCGACGAAGGGAACCGCCCCGAACGCGGAACAGACGATGTCGAAACTCTCGTCGGCGAACGGCAGGGATTCGGCACTTGCCTGGATCAGCGGAACACGGTCACCGCCGAGTGCCATCGACTCCAAGCCCTTGCGGAGCATGCCGCCCGAGATGTCCAGTCCCACGGCGCGAGCTCCCTGGCTGCCGAGCCATCGCGAGCACGGTGCCGACCCGCAGCCCACTTCGAGAACGTCCTTGTCGGCGACGTCGCCCAGCAGGTGTGCGTCGCCTTCGTGCAGGCCTTCCGGGCACCACACGAATTCTCCGCGTTCCGTGCTCACCCCCAAGAATTCACCGTGTGTTCGGTGATACTCGTCGGCGTCGGAATCCCACCACGAACGGCTGGCTCGATCGCTGGCGGCGGACGACAGCCGGGCGCGACCCGGTGTACCAGGTGGCTGGGGTGTGGGTGAGGAGTGAAGACTGTCGGTCACGCATGGTCACGTTAGTCGAACCGAGGTCCCCGCCAGGTTTGCAACGGCCCCTGCCAGGTTTGCAACGGCCCCTGCCAGGTTTGCGACGGCCCCTGCCAGGTTTGCCCAGCTGTGACGCGATCGCGTACCCTATGGAGCGCGAGTGTGTTCGTGCTGCGCGGGATCGAAGGGTCTGTCGCTCACCGGGTTGTCTTCCGTGGGTGAGGCTCGCTCGTCGTGCGGCGGAACGAAATCGGTGTGCTCGTTGTTGTACACCGTCGTCCGATACTTCGGTACCGGCTCTGCTCGTTCTCCATCGGCTTCACCGTCCGACCGAACATCCATCAACCGATACCCAACCCGTCCGGAGCAACTCAACACATGCCCTCAACCACAACCTCGCCGCAGGTAGCCGTCAACGACATCGGCTCCGCAGAGGATTTTCTCGCCGCAATCGACGCCACGATCAAGTACTTCAACGATGGTGACATCGTCGAAGGCACCATCGTCAAGGTCGATCGTGACGAGGTTCTGCTCGACATCGGTTACAAGACCGAAGGCGTCATCCCTTCCCGTGAGCTCTCCATCAAGCACGACGTCGACCCCAACGAGGTCGTCTCCGTCGGCGATGAGGTCGAAGCTCTCGTTCTCACCAAGGAGGACAAGGAAGGCCGCCTGATCCTGTCCAAGAAGCGTGCACAGTACGAGCGCGCCTGGGGCACGATCGAAGAGCTCAAGGAGAAGGACGAGGCCGTCAAGGGCACCGTCATCGAGGTCGTCAAGGGTGGCCTCATCCTCGACATCGGTCTGCGTGGCTTCCTGCCCGCATCGCTCGTCGAGATGCGTCGCGTTCGCGACCTCCAGCCGTACGTCGGCAAGGAGATCGAAGCCAAGATCATCGAGCTCGACAAGAACCGCAACAACGTGGTCCTGTCGCGCCGTGCATGGCTCGAGCAGACGCAGTCCGAGGTGCGCAGCGAGTTCCTGCACCAGCTGCAGAAGGGACAGGTCCGCAAGGGCTTCGTGTCCTCCATCGTCAACTTCGGTGCATTCGTGGACCTGGGCGGCGTCGACGGACTCGTTCACGTGTCCGAGCTGTCCTGGAAGCACATCGACCACCCCTCCGAGGTTGTCGAGGTCGGTACCGAGGTCACCGTCGAGGTTCTCGACGTCGACCTGGACCGCGAGCGTGTTTCGCTGTCGCTCAAGGCAACTCAGGAAGATCCGTGGCGTCAGTTCGCTCGTACGCACGCGATCGGCCAGATCGTTCCCGGTAAGGTCACCAAGCTCGTTCCGTTCGGTGCGTTCGTTCGCGTCGAAGAGGGCATCGAGGGCCTCGTGCACATCTCCGAGCTGGCCGAGCGCCACGTGGAGGTTCCGGACCAGGTCGTGGGTGTCGGCGACGACGCACTCGTCAAGGTCATCGACATCGATCTCGAGCGTCGTCGTATCTCGCTGAGCCTCAAGCAGGCCAACGAGGACTACGCGGAAGAGTTCGATCCGTCCAAGTACGGCATGGCCGACTCGTACGACGAGCAGGGCAACTACATCTTCCCCGAGGGCTTCGACTCCGAGACCAACGAATGGCTCGAAGGCTACGAGAAGCAGCGTGAAGAGTGGGAAGGCCGCTACGCCGAGGCGGAGCGTCGCCACAAGATGCACACCGCTCAGATGGAGAAGACGGCGAAGGACGAGGCTGCAGAAGCCGCCAACACCAACTACTCCTCCGAGTCGGGTCAGTCGGACGCCGAAGGCGATGCTGCTGCAGCATCCGCTCCGGCATCGTCCGGTGGATCGCTGGCCAGCGACGCTCAGCTCGCTGCGCTGCGCGAGAAGCTGTCGGGCAACGCCTGATAACAGACGCTCGCCCGTGAGGGTGTGACGCTGGGAAGCCCCGGTTCTCTTCGGAGAGCCGGGGCTTTCGTCTGTCCGATGCCGATGCCGATGCCGATGGCGATGGCGACGCATGAATGGACCGCAAGAAGTTGTCCAGTCGTATGTATGGCGCATTCACGCGGTTGCACACACAAAAATGGACCCGATCCGTAAGGATTCGGGTCCATCGTCGTATTCGACGGTCGGCTCAACCTGCGACGGCGGGGCTCCACTGAGCGACGGCGGTCCGCTTGCGCATCGAAGCGAAGCTGTGGCGTGCCGGACTGAGCAGGGTGGTGAACCAGTTACGCCGATGATCGGCCAACGCCAAGGCAACTTCGGGAATCAGAATGACGTGAACTCCCGACTCCATGCCGAGACGGTGCCGACCCTGGTGGATCTGATTGCTTCGCATCGAACATCCTTTTCGCTAGCAGCGGGTCGGCAAATACTTATCTCGCACGACGAAGATAACGGACCGATCGGTAAACCTGGTGTATTTGGGGCCGGTGTGCTCCGGCGTGTTCGATGACAGACTGGTCACCATGTTGAGACTGGGCCTCACCGGAGGCATCGGAGCTGGAAAGTCCACCGTGTCGAAGATTCTGTCCGAGTTGGGCGGAGTGATCGTCGACGCCGACGTGATCGCGCGGGAAGTCGTCGAACCCGGCACTCCCGGACTCGCGAAACTCGTCGAGGCCTTCGGCGACGACATCCTGTTGCCCGACGGCGCGTTGGACCGGCCGGCCTTGGCGTCGAAGGCATTTGCCACCGACGAAACGCGCGCGACCCTGAACTCGATCGTCCATCCGCTCGTGGGTGCGCGCACCGCGGAACTCGTCGACGGTGCGCCGCAGGATGCGATCGTCGTCCAGGACATCCCCTTGTTGGTCGAAGGCAAGATGGGCGCGTTGTTCCAACTCGTCGCCGTCGTCTATGTCGACGCGGAGGAGCGGGTCCATCGGCTCGTGCATCAACGAAACATGCCCGAGGACGACGCGCGTGCTCGGATCGCAGCACAGGCGTCGGACGACGACCGTCGTGCCGCCGCCGACATCTGGATCGACAACAGCGGTGCGATGGGAGCGATCGAGGCGAATGTTCGCGCGCTGTGGAGCGACCGACTCGTGCCGTTCGAGAAGAACATTCGCGACGGCGTCACCGTCGCCACACCTCCCGTCCTTGTCGACGCCGATCCGACATGGGGGGCGCAGGCCGAGCGTCTCGTGGCGCGACTCGCGTTGGTGTGTGGAAGTGCCGCTGCGAGAATCGATCACATCGGATCGACCGCTGTCCCGGGTGTCGACGCCCGCGACGTGCTCGACATCCAGATCACCGTCGCCACCCTGGACGACGCCGATTCGCTCGCGGAGTCGTTGCGGCGCATCGGTTTTCCGCGTATCGAGGAGATCACGTTCGACGATCCCGAGCCCGGGTACGGCATCGGGGGAGAGGCCGATCCGGCCGTGTGGGGCAAGCGAATTCACGGTAGCGCGGACCCGGGACGACCGGCCGCGGTGCACATCAGGGTCGACGGTTGGCCCGCACAGCAATTCGCCCTCGTGTTCCGCGACTGGCTGCGCGCGGACGCCGACGCGGCCGCCGAATACGGTGCCGTCAAGCGCACGGCCCAGGCGGCCGCAGCCGAGGTCGACGACCCGGCGGACGCGGTCGAGAAGTACGAGAGCGTCAAGGCGCCGTGGTTCGACGGTGCCTACACGCGCGCGTGGACGTGGGCCGACGAGACCGGTTGGAAGGCCTGAGCGTCAGTCGTACGGTCGCCAGGTCGTCGACATTCCCAGTGACGCGAGCCACGCGTCGAGGTCGTAGTCGAAGCGGGCCAGCCCGTCGACCGCTGTGACTGCACGGTGCATCGCGCGCTCGGACGTGGCGCCGTCGAGCAGTCCGGCGCAACGAGCGTCCAGAAGCTCGTCGACGTCGAGAAGATCGAATCCTCGCCCGGTACGCACGACGACATCGAGGTAGTGGTCGGTGGACGTCCAGACGTCTCCGGCCACGAACTCGCCGACGTCGACGTAGTAGTTCTGATCCCGTCGGTGGTCCGCGACGTAGTGGAAGATCGACGCGCGCAGCCCGAGGTCGGGGAGCAGCCACGACTGCAGATAGTCGAATTGCGCGTGATCCGACGGTCGGGCCATGTACAGACCCCACGGTTCGACGCGGTATTCGTCGACCGGGCGTACGAAACCCTTGGGGTCCGTGTTGGTCATGCCCGGAATGTCGAAGTACTCGACCTTGGGAGAATGGACGTGGGAGTGGGGCGCGGAGGCGGGGGCGTCCATGGGTGATCAAGGTACCTGTCTTCGCGCGGGGAATCTGTCGGTGGTCGCGTCTACCCTGGAAGCATGGCGTTTGCATCCGAACATCCCGTGGTGGCTCACTCCGAGTTCCGTCCGGTCGGCGACATCGAGCGGACGGGTCCTGCGTTCGAGGTCGTCAGCGAACACAAGCCGGCAGGCGACCAGCCCACCGCCATTGCCGATCTTGAACGACGCCTCAAGGCCGACGAGAAGGACGTGGTTCTGCTCGGTGCCACCGGCACGGGTAAGTCCGCGACGACGGCGTGGCTCATCGAGCGGATGCAACGTCCGACACTGGTCATGGCGCCCAACAAGACCCTCGCAGCGCAGTTGGCCAACGAGTTGCGTGACATGCTGCCCAACAACGCGGTCGAGTACTTCGTGTCGTACTACGACTACTACCAACCCGAGGCGTACATCGCGCAGACCGACACGTACATCGAGAAGGACTCGTCGATCAACGACGACGTCGAGCGCCTTCGCCACTCGGCAACGGCAAACCTGTTGTCCCGACGTGACGTCGTCGTGGTCGCATCGGTGTCGTGCATCTACGGTCTCGGTACGCCGCAATCGTACGTCGACCGTTCGATCCATCTGGAAGTGAACGTCGAGGTTCCACGCGATGCCCTGCTGCGGCTTCTGGTCGACGTCCAGTACACCCGCAACGACATGTCGTTCACCCGTGGGTCGTTCCGCGTCCGCGGTGACACCGTCGAGATCATCCCGTCGTACGAGGAGCTGGCGGTTCGCATCGAGTTCTTCGGCGACGAGATCGAGGCGCTCTACTACCTGCATCCTCTGACCGGTGACATCGTGCGCCAGGTC
Source organism: Rhodococcus sp. Eu-32 (assembly GCF_003336925.1). NCBI lineage: Bacteria > Bacillati > Actinomycetota > Actinomycetes > Mycobacteriales > Nocardiaceae > Rhodococcus > Rhodococcus sp. Eu-32. The sequence continues at coordinate 212,141 of NZ_QGNK01000008.1, forward strand.
GATTCCGTGCGCATCTTCCCGGCGACGCACTACGTCGCGGGTCCCGAGCGCATGGAGAAGGCCGTCAAGAACATCGAGGCAGAGCTCGAAGAACGGCTCGCGGAACTGGAGGGCAAGGGCAAGCTCCTCGAAGCGCAGCGCCTGCGTATGCGCACCGAGTACGACCTGGAGATGATCAAGCAGGTCGGGTTCTGCTCCGGTATCGAGAACTACTCGCGTCACATCGACGGGCGTGGTCCCGGCAGTGCTCCGGCCACGCTCATCGACTACTTCCCCGAGGACTTCCTCTTGGTCATCGACGAGTCGCACGTCACCGTGCCGCAGATCGGTGCGATGTACGAGGGGGACATGTCCCGCAAGCGCAACCTGGTGGAGTTCGGCTTCCGCCTGCCGTCGGCCACCGACAACCGGCCGCTGACGTGGGAGGAGTTCACGCAGCGCATCGGACAAACCGTCTACCTGTCCGCGACGCCCGGCAAATACGAGCTGGGTCAGACGGGTGGTGAGTTCGTCGAACAGGTCATCCGCCCGACCGGTCTCGTCGATCCGAAGGTCGTCGTCAAGCCGACCAAGGGGCAGATCGACGACCTCGTGCACGAGATACGCGAACGTACCGAGAAGGACGAGCGCGTTCTGGTCACCACGCTGACGAAGAAGATGTCCGAGGATCTCACCGACTACCTGCTCGAACTGGGCATTCGAGTCCGGTATCTGCACTCGGACATCGATACGTTGCGCCGCGTCGAGCTGTTGCGCCAACTACGTCTCGGTGAGTACGACGTGCTCGTCGGCATCAACCTGCTGCGTGAGGGTCTCGACCTACCCGAGGTCTCTCTCGTCGCCATCCTGGACGCCGACAAGGAGGGCTTCCTCCGCAGCGGCACGAGCTTGATCCAGACCATCGGTCGTGCAGCTCGTAACGTGTCCGGCGAGGTCCACATGTACGCGGACAAGATGACCGACTCGATGAAGTACGCCATCGAGGAAACCGAGCGTCGACGCGAGAAGCAGATCGCGTACAACAAGGAGAAGGGCGTCGACCCGCAGCCATTGCGCAAGAAGATCGCCGACATCCTCGACCAGGTCTACGAAGAGGCCGACGACACGGCAGAGTCCGTCGAGATCGGTGGTTCGGGACGTAACGCCAGCCGTGGCCGTCGCGCGCAGGGCGAGAAGGGCCGCGCAGCAGTCAGTTCCGGCGTGTACGAGGGTCAGGACGTGAAGTCCATGCCGCGCGCCGAGCTCGCCGAGCTCGTCAAGAACCTCACCGACCAGATGATGAACGCTGCTCGTGAACTGCAATTCGAACTGGCGGGACGCTTGCGCGACGAGATCCAGGATCTCAAGAAGGAGCTGCGCGGAATGGACGCGGCGGGACTGAAGTAGCGGCATCGGCGTTCGATACGGTTCAGGAATGGACGCATCGAACGCAGGCCGGAGTGCACGCGCACTCGAACTTCTTCATTCGCTCACCTACTTCGTCCCCGAAACCCAGGACGCGCTGACCGAGGCGGGCTTGGAGGGTCGGGCACCCTACTTCGCCGGCCGAGCGGCGCCCCTCGGTCCGGTCGGTGCAGGCGTCGTCGCGGCGACGTTCTACAGCTTCAATCGGGAACTGATCGAGCCGTTGGTCCCGGCCGCCTGGTCGGTCCTGTCGCCGGAGAAGATCATCGAGATCCGGTACAGAACTCTCGACGCCGCGTACGAGCGTCTGTTGGGAGCTGAGGTACTGCGTTCGGCCGAGATGGCAGAGGCCGCCGAACTGGCATCCATCGCCGCGAGCCAGATCCCCGGCAACGACGGCCGGCCGCTGTACTCCGCGTACGCGGAGCTCGAGTGGCCGGAGGTTCCGCACCTTCGACTGTGGCACGCGTTGACGCTGCTGCGGGAGTATCGCGGCGACGGCCACATCGCAGCCCTGCAGACAGCGGGGCTGAACGGAATCGAGGCGCTGATCTCACACACGGCGACGGGCAAGGGTTTCGAGAAGGAGTTCGCTCGGAAACGTCGTGGCTGGTCCGAGGAACAGTGGAACGACGGCGTCGACGCACTGCGGGACCGCGAGATCCTGGATTCGAACGGGACCCTCACCGAACATGGCCACGATCTGCGTACCGTCGTCGAGGACATCACCGACGATCTGGCTCTCGCGCCGTGGGCAGCATTAGGTGAGGACGGCGCGGCGAGGCTCGTCGAACTCGCGACGCCGTGGCGTGATGCCGTCGTCGAACAGGGTGTGTTCCCGCCCGGCGTCTTCGGCAAGTGACACTCGTTCGTGCGCCGCGACGAACCGGCGCACGAACGAGTGTCAGCTCGTGATGTCCTTTGTGGAGAAGCGCCGCCACGCGACGATTCCGAACACGGTTGCGTAGGCGAGAGCCGAAAACGCACCGACGAGCATGTCGTTCCATTCGATCGTCGGCGACAACGTGTCGGTCCACGCGCTGAAGTAGTGTCCGGGCAGGTAGTTGCGCAGCGATCCCAATGCGGTGATCTGGTCGAGGATCTGCGTCAGGATCGACGTCATCACAGCCCCGCCGACGGCTCCGAGAGGTGCGTCGGTGAGCACGGACAGCAGCATCGCCAGCCCCGCGACCCACAGCAGGTTCACCGCGATGTACACGATGGCGATCATGAGCCTGCCCAGAGCGTCGACGTACGGGAGACCGTCCCCGAACGGCGTCACCAGGGGTTCGGCGCCGTACAACGCAGTGCCCAACGCCAACGACACGGCCACCAACACCAGGATCGCGACGATCGACAACGTGGCCGACACCAACGCCTTCTGCAACAGCAGGCGCGTGCGCGGTACCGGAATGGCGAGGAGGTACCGCAGTGACGACCACGACGCCTCGCTGGCCACCGAGTCGCCGAAGAACAGCGCGACGACGACGATCAGCAGGAATCCGACCGACATGAACAGGGTGAACACGGTGAAGTTGACGCCACCGCGTGTGCCGAGTTCGATCAGACCGCCGGCGTCCGCGTCGTCGGACGACCGCCCGATGGCGAACGCGATCGCCAGGATCACCGGGAGCAACGCGAGGAAGCCGATGGCGAGTTGTGTTCGCCGACGGCCCAATTGGCGTCGCAGCTCGGTGCGGAACGGCAGCGTCCGTCCCGCCTGATACCCCGGGGCGCGCCCGTCGGTGTGCGTCGTGCTCATCGGTCGCCCTTCGTCGAGGCCACGGGTTCGGAATCGGTGACCGCGGCAGTCGCGTTCGCGGGGGAGTCACCGTGGACGAGTTCGAGGAACACGTCCTCGAGCCGGGTGGACTGAGACACACCGCGCACGTCGAGTCCTGCATCCACCAAGGCCTGGACGACGACGCCGGGATCCGTGGTTCCCAGGTCCACGCGGAGTGTGCCGTCGTCGGTCACCTCGGGCGTGTGGCCCGTCTCGGCCACCACCTCGGCTCCGCGTTCGGGGTCGCTGACGCGAATGTCCGTCAGTCCGCCCGAGGCCGTCAGTTCCTTGACGGTTCCCGTGCTGATCACCGAACCTCGGTTCATCACCACGACGTGCGTACACGTCTGCTCGACCTCGGCCAACAGATGGCTCGACACGAGCACCGTTCGACCCGTGCGCGCGTAGTCGATCAGAACGTCCCGCATCGCTCGGATCTGCGGCGGGTCGAGACCGTTGGTCGGTTCGTCCAGAACCATCAGATCCGGCAGCCCCAACATCGCTTGGGCGATCGCGAGGCGCTGTCGCATTCCCTGGCTGTAGGACTTGACCTTGCGTTCGACGGCAGCGCCCAGGTCGGCGATCTCCAGCGCCTCGTCGAGGTGCGCTTCTTCCAGCGGACGTCCGGTCGCCTGCCAGTACAGACGGAGATTTTCGATACCGCTGAGGTGCGGCAGGAAGCCGGACCCCTCGACGAACGATCCCAGTCGCGACAGCACAGGAGCGCCGGGGGAAACCTTGTGTCCGAAGACTCTGATCTCACCGCTTGATGGCGTGATCAGCCCCATGAGCATGCGAAGCGTCGTCGTCTTGCCCGCACCGTTGGGGCCAAGAAGTCCCAGCACCTGTCCCTGCTGGATCGCGAAGCTGACTCCGTCGACGGCTTTGAAGCCGTTGGAGTAGGTCTTGGCCAGATCGGTGATGACGAGGGGAGTATCGACCAGCGACTCGTCGACCTCGGCCACGAGGCGACGGCGCGACCGAATCACATTGACTGCAACGAGAGTCGCGACGGCGACCGCGATCGCCCCGATGCCGACGAGTGGAGCGATCGGAACCGAACTGTTCCCGCGTGCGACACCGTCGACCATGGGCACGGTGAGCACCGGTTCGTCGAGCGCGACGACGAACTGGGCAGGCTGCAGCGGAACGGCGTACGCCTGATCCGTCGTCGACACCGAGACCTCGACGCGATGCCCTTCCGGAACCACGTAGCTGATGCCTGGCAGTGTCACGGTCACCGGAATCGGCCCGTCGTTCACCGTGTCGGGCAACCGAATCGGCGCGACCGCTCCTCCGGGAAGGGTTCTTCGACCGTCCGGCCCGACGTCGTAGAACTTGACGAAGAGAACGGCTTCCTGCGGCCCGGCGAATGCGCCGACTCGGAGGTTCACGCGCGATGCACCCGTCACCGACAGCGGGGCGGTGAGCGGTTCGCTGGTGAACGTTGCCGATTGACCGGGAATGTCGGCTGCCAGTTGTGCTCCCGCGGTGGTCGCCGTCAGCGTCGACAGGACCGAACCGAGGCCAGGGACCGACGAGATCGCCGACGGGGATGCGCCCGGTGGGCGGATGATCGTCTGTTCCCCGGTCGTCGTATCGGCGGAACCGGACGGCGACAGCGGAACCGGTACCTCCTCGGTGGACGACGGCTGATCCGACGCCAAGCCGGGGTAGTCGGCCGCGGTCATTCGCCGGTCACGCGACCTCTGCTGCCCAGCCGCCGACCCTTCGAGCGTGTACGCGAAGGGCGCAACCGCCGAATCCGTCTCGCCGCGAAGGTGCGCGTCGAGGAAGTCCTTCATCGCGTTGTCGGCGCTGCCGTTGGTGCCGCCGGCGTCGTGGCCGCCGCCGAACCAGCGCACCTCGACATCGCCTCCCGCGTCGGCGATCTGACGCGCGGTGGCGTCGGCCTGATCGAGGCCGAACAACGTGTCCTGCACACCTTGGACGAGGAGCGTCGGCGCCGTGATGTTCGACGCGACCGCGGCGGGAGAGTGAGCGGTCAGCAGCGCGAGAAGCTCGGGCGACGGCACACCGGTGACAGCCGATTCGCCGTAGGCTGCGCAGAATTCGGGCGCGAAGCGGCCACAACCGGGTGCACCGCCTGCCGCTTCCGGGGGTGTGGTGGACGAGTTGTCGGACGCACCCGATGCGCTGCCCGCGCCGAAAAACACTCCGGCCCAGCCACGTTTGAGTACTCCTGGCCCGCCGTACACGGACCCGGCCGGGGTGGTGATGGCACCCAGAGCATCGCGACCGGCGTCGGACGTCACGCCGTAATTGGGAAAGAGCGCCTGTCCCAAGTCGTTCCAGGTGATGGCGGACGCCACCGCGTCGACACGCGGGTCGGTGCCGCCGACGCTCAGCGCGAGCGCGCCGCCGTACGACCCCCCTGCGACGCCGACGCGTGGGTCTCCCGGTCCGTCCAGTTGCACCTCGGGTCGGTCGGCGAGCCAGTCGATCAGTGCCCGCCCGTCGGCGACTTCGCGGTCCGGATCGTTCAGTGAGATGGTCCCGGTGCTCGTCCCGAACCCTCGTGCGCTGTAGGTCAACACGGTGAAACCGTCCTCGGCGAGGGCGCGAGCCTGCCCGTCGACCGAGAATTTGTCGCCGCCGAACCCGTGCGCCAGAAGGACTGCAGGTGCGGGAGTCGATTCGGGAACGTAGAGACGCGTGTCGATGTCGACGGACTCGGGGGAGCCCGGGCTCTCCGGTACGGTCACCGTCGTGTCGAGGGTGGCGATGTCCGGTGCCGAGTCGAAGGGGCGTACGACGAAGATGACGGCAATGCCTACCACGGCGGCAATCGTCAGGGCCGCGAGAAGGACGGCCCTCGATGACCGTCGCGGCCGGGGGATCTGCATGAAACCAATCTAGGTGAGACCACCGACTCGTGTTGTCGGCGAAGTTCGCCTCAGGAAAGCCGGATACAGATAGTGTCATCGCAGACATCGCGGGGCCTGCACGTCGGGGCCTGTGACAGACCACGAAACAGCAGGAACGAAGCGCCACACGGCATGTGACGCAACCTACAACTGGAGGAATGAATGAGTGCCTACCGCACCGTAGTCGTCGGAACCGATGGCTCCGAATCGTCGTTGCGGGCCGTGGAGAAGGCTGCCGCACTGGCAGGTGACGCCGACGCGAAACTCGTCATCGCCTGCGCCTACTACCCGGCGGATCCGAAGGAGACGTCACAGGCCGCCGACGCCCTGCGCGAGGACGCCTACCAGATCACCGGTTCGGCTCCTACTCACGACATTCTCCGCACCGCACGGGAGCATGCGACGAAGGCGGGCGCGAAGTCGATCGAGGAGCGTGCCATCGTCGGTTCCCCGGTCGAGTCACTGCTGCAGTTGGTCGACGACGTGAAGGCAGACCTGCTGGTCGTCGGTAACCGTGGTCTGAACTCGTTGACGGGTCGTCTGCTCGGATCCGTTCCGTCGGACGCTGCCCGCAAGTCGACGTCGGACGTGCTGATCGTGCACACCGTTCGCTGACGTCCTGCCCGAGAACGGCACGGTGAGCACACGCTCACCGTGCCGTTCTCGTGTCAGGACACGGCTGCGTCGAAGGGCTGCAGCGCGGCGAGTTCGTCCGGCAACGGTTCCGTGTGGACGACGCCGAGACGCTGAGTCGCACGGGTCAGCGCGACGTAGAGATCACCCATTCCACGTGGTGATTCGGTGACGATGGCCGCGGGTTCGACGATGAGCACCGAGTCGAACTCTAGGCCTTTCGCGTCCTTCACCGTCGACACCGTCACGTACTCGGACTTCAAGGACGAGAACGCGTCGACGAGCGTGTGCGGTACGAGTACGGCGCTCAGACCTGGCCGCGGATGCTCGTCGACGCGTGCCTTCACGACGTCCGTCAAGTCGTCGGGGTTCACGTGCAGCGACCACGGATGCCGACCCGAGTCGCGGACCGAGCGGGGAACCGCCTGCACGGGGTCGATCGAGGCGAGCACGTCACGCGCCACCGTCATGATTTCCGACGGCGTGCGGTAGTTGACGGTCAGTTCCGTACGCTTCCACCGTTGTGCGACATACGGTTCCAGTACTTCGCTCCACGACGTCGTTCCGGCCGGGTCGCCTGTCTGCGCGACGTCGCCGACGAGGGTCATCCATCGATTCGGTATCCGGCGCATGACCATTCGCCACGCCATGTCCGACAGTTCCTGCGCTTCGTCGACGATGACATGCCCGTACGTCCAGGTTCGGTCGCCAGCCGCGCGCTCCGCGGTGGTCAGCCGAGCACCTGAATCCTGGCGCTGCGCAAGCTGACTGGCGTCGATCAGGTCGTAGGCCATGAGGATCTCGGGGTCGAGTTCGTCCTCCAGATCCTGCGGTGCCGAACCGGTGAGGATGTCCAGTGCGCCCTGCGCGTCCGCAATCTGATTGCGCCACTGCCGGTTTGCGCGCTCGCGTTCGGCGGCGTCGTCGATGCCGAGAAGCTCGGCCAGTTCGTCGAGCAGGGGAGCGTCGCCCGTGCTGAACCGTCTGCCGACGCGCAGAAGCGCCTGCCGTTCGTCGTCGGTGAGGTTCGGGGCCGCGGACGCCAGCCGTTCTTCGGAAGCGAAGAGTTCCAACAACACCTGCTGCGGGGACAGATCCGGCCACAACTCGTCGATCGCGGCCATCACGTCGGCGTCGTCGCGCATCTCGTCGCGCATGTCGGCGATGTCGTGGCGGCTGAGGAGGCTACCGCCGTCGACGAGGTTCTGGCCCAACGTGTCTGCAAGCTGCTGCGCAAGCTGATCGATGACGGACGAGACGAACAGCGGACGCGCGAGATTGTGCGGCCGCCGCGACGACCGGGCGCGACCTCGCGCCCGGGTGACGATCTTCTTGTCGAGTACGATCTCGTACGTGTCGAAACGCAGGCGTTTCGGCGCGGAAGGAACTTCCTGACGATCGCGTACCGCTTTCGTGAGCACCGCGATCATGTCGGTCGAGCCCTTCAGCTGCGCCGCGGTGATCGAATCCTCCAGCGTCGCACGCACTCCCGGGTACAGGTTTCCGACCGTCGACAGCAGGACACCGGTCTCACCGAGTGACGGGAGAACCTGCCCGATGTAGTCGAGGAACGTGGCGTTCGGTCCGATGATCAACACACCGCTCTTCGCGAGCTGCTGTCGGTAGGTGTACAGAAGGTACGCGGCGCGGTGCAGCGCGACGGCGGTCTTGCCGGTACCCGGACCACCCTGAACCACCAGAACGCTGCGATGCTCGGAGCGGATGATCGCGTCCTGTTCGCTCTGGATGGTCTCGACGATGTCGTTCATGTGCCCGGTGCGGGCCGCGTCGAGAGCCGACAACAGAGCGCTCTCACCAGCGACGCCGGTGGCCGACGCATCGAGGCCTGCATCTTTCGCGGCCGCGAGATCGAGGTACTCGTCGGCGATGGAGGTGACGCGTCGGCTCCGACTGCGGATGTGTCTGCGCCGGACGACATCCTCCGGTGCCGCCGTCGTCGCGAGATAGAACGGACGTGCCATCGGAGCACGCCAGTCCAGCAGCAGGGTCTCGTAGTCGTTGGCCTCGTCGAGGATGCCGACACGGCCGATGTACCGGACGGGGTTGTCGTCGCCCGACGGCTGCAGATCGATGCGGCCGAAGCACAGACCGTTCTCGGCGGCGTCGTACTTGGCGATGTCGTCGTTGTAGAGCTGACTGAACGACTCTCGTTCGCTCCGAGCCTGCGGGGTGCCGCCGGTTTCGAGAAGAACGGTGCTCAGTCGATTCTGCGCGTACCTGCGCAGTGCGTCGAGCTGGTCGTACAGCATCGTGACGTACGCCTGCTCACGATCCTGCTCGCTCGGTGCTTCCTCGGTGACGGTCGTGGGGTCGGAGGAAGGGTGGCCGTCGTCCGGCAAAGGGTCTCCTCGGGAGTTCGGCAGAAGAATTCGATGGCGCGAAATTCGCCCAAGCAGTCTACGACGTGAACGGGCCCCGCCGCAGAACCGCAGTTCAGGACGGGGCCCGATCGATCAGGTGGTGAAACTCCAGGTGCTACTTGGAGAACTTCTGCACGCGCTTGTCGAGGTCCTTGCGAGCCTTCTCGACCTTCTTCTCCAGCTTCGCGCGAGCCTTCTCGGTTGCCTTGTCGAAATCGCGGCTCTGCTTCTCGGCCTGCTTGCGTGCGCGCTTGCTGAGGCCCTCGGTGCGGTCGGCGGCGATGTCGACCCACTTGCTGCCGCGGTCCTGCGCCAACTCGGCCAGCTCGGAGCCACGCTTCTGTGCCTTGTCGGCCAGCGTCGATCCGCGCTTCTGAGCGAGGTCGGCCAGATCGGATCCGCGATCGGCCGCCCGGTCGGCGAGCTTCGATCCGCGCTTCTGCGCAATCTCCGCGAGCTCCGAACTGCGGTCGGCCGCCTTGTCGGCCAGCTTGGATCCGCGCTTCTGAGCGACGTCGGCGATCTCGGAACTACGGTCGGCTGCCTTGTGTGCCCATCGGGACAGGACGGGCTGCGCGGTGTCGGCGAGCTCCGAGCTCTTCTCGGCGGCGACGTCGGCCCAGTGCGAGACGACCGGCTGCGCGGTGTCGGCGAACTGCGAGCTCTTCTCGGCGGCGACGTCGGCCCAGTGCGAGACGACCGGCTGCGCCGAATCTGCGAAGCTCGCACTGCGAGCAGCCGCGACCGAAGCGAGTTCCTTGACGCGATCGGATGCGGTGCCGAGGCGGTCGGCGGTGTCGTGCGAGCCGGGGAGTGCCGACGAGATCGACTCCGATGCCTTGCGAGCCGCACGACGGCCGCGCCACGCGAGCGACGGCTTGCCCTCGGTGTCGACCGCGGCGATCAGAAGTCCGCCGAGGAGGCTGACGTTCTTGAAGAACTGGGTGCGCTGAGCGGCCTTCGCCGCGGGGTCGGTCTCGTTCCAGAACGCGTGACCGGCGACCGTCGTCGGAACGAGGCTGCCGGCGAGAGCCAGCGACGCGATACGCGGCGCCTTGCCGGTCGCGAGCAGCAGCCCGCCACCGACCTGGATCGCGCCGTTGATACGGACCAGCGTCTCGGGATCGTCGGGAACGTTGGAGGTGACGCTGTCCGGCAGCGCGTCCTGTCCCTGGGAGATCAACGGTGCCGCGGCCTTGGCTTTCCCAGCGGGATTCCGGAGCGCGTCGATGCCTCCCGCGATGAAGATGGTCGACATCAGCGGACGGGCGATTCGGCGGACGAGCATTGACAGCCTCCTGCGTAGTTCGTGGACAACGTCGATGTACGACGCGTCCGACAGGAGCTCGCCCCCGTCGACCCGCGTCGATCCACCGTATCCATACCCGGGAGTTCCGGAGTTCAAGCGCGAGCGTGTTTCACCAGCCGCGCTGGCGCCATTCGTCCAGGTGCGGACGCTCGGCGCCGAGCGTCGTGTCCTTGCCGTGGCCCGGATAGACGACGGTGTCGTCGCCGTATTCGTCGAACAACTTCGTGCTGACGTCGTTCAGCAGGGAGGTGAATTTCTCGGGATCGGACGTCTTGCCGACGCCACCCGGGAACAGGGAGTCGCCGGTGAACAGGTGCGTGACACCGGACTTCGAATCGGTCAGCGCGAGGGCGATCGATCCGGGTGTGTGACCACTGAGATGAATGACGTCGAAAGTGAGTTCGCCCACCTCGACGGTGTCTCCGTCGGCCAGCAGTCGGTCGGGAGCGACCGGCAGTGGTTCGGCGTCGAGACTGTGCGCGGCGGTGGGCGACGCGGTGCCTCCGGCGATGTCTTCCAATGCCTGCCAGTGGTCGGCGTGCTGGTGAGTCGTGACGATGAGCGCCAGGGTCGGGGCGTTCTCGTCGATCAGCTGAGACAAACGCGTTGCGTCGTTGGCCGCGTCGATGAGCAGGGACTGGCCCGTCTCGGAACAAACGATGAGGTAGGCGTTGTTGTCCATCGGGCCGACCGAAATCTTGGTGATGGTGCCACCCGTGATCGTGCGCCGTTGCGGGGCAGATTCCTGCGACACTGCGCCGGTGTAATGGTCGTCGATGACCATGAGGTGCTCGTCCATTTGGTGGACGCTACCGTCGCCCTCGACGCGTCGCCGCCCCGCCCCTCGGGAGCCGGTTCGGGCGGGCAGCGGGTGGCGAGAAGAGCCAGGTAGGTCGAGCGGTCCACCGAACTTGTCGGTGGGTCGGCCTAGCATTGCTTCTGCGTGAGGTCATACCTCGCGCAGGCTTTACATGAGTTTCGGTTCGACTGTTCGGGTACGAACGTCGGTAGGCCAGCTCGTTCGACAAAGAAGGGAACACAGTGGCGGATCGCCTGGTAGTACGGGGTGCGCGCGAACACAACCTGCGGGGAGTCGACATCGACCTCCCACGCGACAGCCTCGTCGTCTTCACGGGCCTGTCCGGATCGGGTAAGTCGTCGCTCGCGTTCGACACCATCTTCGCCGAGGGCCAGCGTCGCTATGTGGAGTCCTTGTCCGCCTACGCGCGCCAGTTCCTCGGTCAGATGGACAAACCGGACGTCGACTTCATCGAGGGTCTGTCGCCGGCCGTGTCGATCGACCAGAAGTCGACCAACCGGAACCCTCGATCGACCGTGGGCACGATCACCGAGGTCTACGACTACCTGCGCCTTCTGTACGCGCGTGCAGGCACGGCCCACTGCCCGGTGTGCGGCGAGAAGATCGCCAAGCAGACGCCGCAGCAGATCGTCGATCAGGTGCTGGCGATGGAGGAGGGCACCAAGTTCCAGGTCCTGGCACCCGTCGTGCGCACCCGCAAGGGCGAATTCGTCGACCTGTTCGAGTCGCTGAACACCCAGGGATACTCGCGTATCCGCGTCGACGGTGTCGTGCACCAGTTGACCGACCCGCCGAAGCTCAAGAAGCAGGAGAAGCACGACATCGAGGTCGTCGTCGACCGCCTCACGGTCAAGGCCAGTTCCAAGCAGCGTCTGACCGACTCCGTCGAGACCGCCCTGCGCCTTGCCGACGGCATCGTCGTCCTCGACTTCGTCGACCGCGACGAGAACGCCCTCGATCGTGAACGTCGGTTCTCCGAGAAGCTCGCGTGCCCCAACGCGCACCCGTTGTCCATCGACGATCTGGAGCCGCGGTCGTTCTCGTTCAACTCCCCGTACGGCGCATGTGGGGAATGCCTCGGACTGGGCGTGCGCAAGGAGGTCGACCCCGATCTGGTGGTACCCGACCCCGAATTGTCGCTCGGCGAGGGTGCCATCGCTCCGTGGTCGATGGGCCAGACATCCGAATATTTCGGACGTCTGCTGTCCGGTCTGGCCGACGCCATGGGCTTCGACCTGAACACGCCGTGGAACAAGCTGCCCGCAAAGGTGAAGCGAGCCGTCCTCGAAGGCAGCGACCACCAGGTCCACGTCAAGTACCGGAACCGGTACGGCCGGACCCGCTCCTACTACGCCGAGTTCGAAGGCGTCATGCCGTTCCTGCACCGTCGCCTCGAGCAGACCGAGTCCGAACAGATGAAGGAGCGGTACGACGGCTACATGCGCGAGGTGCCGTGCCCGGTTTGCGGCGGCGACCGTCTGCGCCCGGAGATCCTGTCGGTCACCATCGAGGCCGGCGGTTTCGGGCCGAAGTCCATCGCCGACGTCTGTCGGTTGTCGATTTCCGAGACCGCGGACTTCCTGAACAGCCTGACCCTCGGTAGCAAGGAAGAGGCCATCGCAGGGCAGGTGCTGAAGGAAGTACAGGCGCGCCTCGGCTTCCTGCTCGACGTCGGCCTGGAGTACTTGTCGCTGTCGCGCGCGGCGGGGTCACTGTCCGGTGGCGAGGCGCAGCGCATCCGATTGGCGACACAGATCGGTTCCGGTCTCGTCGGCGTTCTGTACGTTCTCGACGAACCGTCCATCGGTCTGCACCAGCGGGACAACCGTCGCCTCATCGACACGTTGACGCGTCTGCGCGATCTGGGCAACACGCTGATCGTCGTCGAGCACGACGAGGACACCATTCGGACGTCCGATTGGGTCGTCGACATCGGGCCGATGGCAGGCGAGCACGGCGGCCGCGTGGTACACAGCGGGTCGTACCAGGACTTGCTGACCAACGAGGAGTCGCTCACCGGCGCCTACCTGTCGGGTCGGATGGAAATCCCACTGCCGGACTTCCGCCGAGTCGTGGACAAGAAACGTCAGATCACCGTCGTGGGTGCGCGTGAGCACAACCTGCGCGGTATCGACGTCAGCTTCCCGCTCGGCGTCCTGACATCCGTAACGGGCGTCTCGGGATCCGGCAAGTCGACACTCGTCAACGACATCCTCGCGACCGTCATGGCCAACAAGCTCAACGGTGCGCGTCAGGTGCCGGGGCGACACACCCGCATCAACGGTCTCGATCAGCTCGACAAGCTCGTGCGGGTCGACCAGTCGCCGATCGGCCGGACGCCGCGCTCCAACGCGGCCACCTACACCGGTGTATTCGACAAGATTCGTACGTTGTTCGCCGCCACCACCGAGGCGAAGGTGCGCGGCTACCAGCCCGGGCGATTCTCGTTCAACGTCAAAGGCGGCCGGTGCGAGGCGTGTTCGGGCGACGGAACGCTGAAGATCGAGATGAACTTCCTGCCCGACGTCTACGTGCCGTGCGAGGTGTGCGAGGGCGCCCGGTACAACCGCGAGACGCTCGAGGTGCACTACAAGGGCAAGACCATCGCTCAAGTTCTCGACATGCCGATCGAGGAAGCCGCCGAGTTCTTCGAGCCGATCAGCTCGATCCATCGCTACTTGAAGACCTTGGTCGAGGTCGGGCTCGGGTACGTCCGGCTCGGCCAGCCGGCGACGACGTTGTCCGGCGGTGAGGCACAGCGAGTCAAGCTCGCTTCCGAGTTGCAGAAGCGGTCCACCGGCCGCACGGTGTACATCCTCGACGAGCCCACCACGGGTCTGCATTTCGAGGACATCCGCAAGCTGCTCGGTGTGGTCAACGGCCTCGTCGACAAGGGCAACACCGTCATCGTCATCGAGCACAACCTGGACGTCATCAAGACGTCCGACTGGATCATCGACATGGGTCCGGAAGGTGGTTCCGGCGGCGGAATGGTTGTGGCACAGGGTAATCCGGAGGATGTCGCCGCCGTGCCCGAGAGCTACACGGGCAAGTTCCTGCAGGAGGCGCTGACGCGTGAGCCTGTGGCTCAGCCGAAGAAGGCTGCGGTGAAGAAGGCTCCGGCGAAGAAGCGTGGTCCCCGCAAAGCCGCTGCGGTGTGACCTCGTTCGAGCGCTCCGCCCTCTACACGCATGTGTGTAGAGGGCGGAGTCGTCTCTGGTGGGGTCAGTACACCGGGCCGGTGTACTTCTCGCCCGGGCCCTTGCCCGGCTCGTCCGGGTGCGCCGATTGTTCGCGGAAGGCCTTCTGCAGAGCCTGCAGACCTTCACGAATGGGTCCTGCGTGCGGCCCGAGGTATTCGACGGACGCAGTGACGAGGCCTGCGAGAGCCGTGATGACGCGTCGCGCCTCGTCGAGATCCAGGTAGGGGCTTTCCGACGGATCCGCCTCGGACAAGCCGAGCTTCTCGGCGGCGGAGCTCATGAGCATCACGGCTGCGCGGCTGATGACCTCGACGGCGGGGACGTCGGCGAGTTCGCGCACGTCGTGCTCGGCGTCGTTGCCGGATTCGGGGGTGCTTGTCATGTCTTCGAGCATTTCATGCCGTCGAAGATGCGCCGACGGACCACTGCCGATTCGTCGTCGGGCGGGGTGCCCTGGTAGAGTCTTCCACCGACCGTCTTCGACGCGCGCACTCGCAAGAGTTCGTTCGTACGGAGGCAGCAAGTGGAGCCCGACTCCCACCGGCATGCAGCACAATAGTTGCTTCCGGTCCGGTCGCTCGACACATCGGAGTTCGATCGCAGCATTCAGGCGATTGCCTCGGATGGCCGAGCTTTCTCGTCCAGTACGAGAAGATCCATACGGCGTGAGCCGGGTGTGATCGACCGGTCGACATCGGGCCCTGCGCCAGCGGAATGCTGGAGCAGGGTTTTTTCGTTGTAGAGGGCAGTGTCCTTTCGGGGACGTGTCCTGACGGCGAGATGTCGAAGGACCCGGGCAGGCGGGCTGTGCGACAGGCAGGCGGTCGGCTCGACACCACACCGCACTACCTAGGAGGCCCCATCAGCACTGAGACCCGCATCAACGATCGCATCCGTGTTCCCGAGGTTCGACTCGTCGGACCCGGCGGTGAACAGGTTGGCATCGTGCGTGTTGAAGATGCACTCCGCTTGGCTCTCGAAGCCGACCTCGATCTCGTGGAAGTGGCTCCCGACGCACGTCCGCCGGTCTGCAAGATCATGGACTACGGGAAGTTCAAGTACGAGGCAGCGCAGAAGGCGCGTGAGTCGCGCAAGAACCAGACCCTCACGGTGATCAAGGAGCAGAAGCTCCGTCCGAAGATCGACGCCCACGACTACGAGACCAAGAAGCGCAACGTCATCCGCTTCCTTGAGGCCGGGTCGAAGGTCAAGGTCACCATCATGTTCCGTGGTCGCGAGCAGTCCCGCCCCGAACTCGGCTTCCGGTTGCTGCAGCGTCTGGGCGCAGACGTTGCCGATCTGGGATTCGTCGAGACGTCCGCAAAGCAGGACGGCCGCAACATGACCATGGTTCTGGCTCCTCACAAGGGCGCCAAGACCCGAGTGAAGGCGCAGGAAAGCGCCGCCGCTCCGCAGGCGCAGCGTGCTCCGGCACCTGCCCAGCCCGCATCCGGCGACGCCCCGGCCACGCCGCCTGCAAGCTAGACCAGAACACGTAAGAACCCTGCCGACCGTCGGTCGGCAGGGTTACAGCCGAGCAAGACCGAAGAGCACTACAGAAACCGAGGACTCCATGCCCAAGCAGAAGACCCACAGTGGCGCCAAGAAGCGATTCAAGGTGTCCGGCAGCGGCAAGATCCTGCGTCAGAAGGCCGGCCGTCGCCACCTGCTGGAGCACAAGGCAACCAAGGTGACTCGTCGCCTCGACGGTGTCGCAGTCGTCACGAAGGCCGACGAGCCGCGGGTCAAGCGCCTGCTCGGCCTCTGATCTGGACTTCGTAGCCGGCGGCCGAGCCGTCGGCCCCTCCCTTTTTCCATCCGGGGTTCGTAGAAGCCCCCAGATCGACAGGATTCACCAGTGGCACGCGTAAAAAGGGCCGTCAACGCCCAGAAGAAGCGCCGTTCGATTCTCGAAGCGTCCAAGGGCTACCGCGGACAGCGCTCACGTCTGTACACCAAGGCCAAGGAGCAGCAGCTCCACTCGCTGACCTACGCCTACCGCGACCGCAAGGCGCGCAAGGGTGACTTCCGCAAGCTGTGGATCACGCGCATCAACGCTGCAGCTCGCGCGAACGACATCACCTACAACCGCTTCGTCCAGGGCCTGAAGGCTGCGGGCGTCGAGGTCGACCGCAAGATCCTCGCGGAGCTTGCCGTCTCGGACGCCGCGGCATTCGCCGGCCTGGTCGCAGTGGCCAAGGCTGCTCTGCCTGCCGACGTCAACGCTCCTGCCGGAGAAGCAGCCTGAGCAGGTTGACTCACGTCGATCCAGACCCGAAACGACCCGTGGACACGCTCACCGAGCGCACCCCACGGGTCGTTTCGGCTGTCAAGCTCCTGCGTGCGGCCGAGCGTCGCAAGACGGGCCTGTTCCTCGCCGAGGGAAGCAACTCGGTCACCGAAGCGCTCGCGGCCGGGGTCGTCGAGCAGCTGTTCTTCCGTGACGACTCCGCCGACCGCAACCGCCTGGTCCTCGACGCCGCCGCCACCGCAGGGGTGCGTACGTACCCGATCAGCGAACGAGCCGCGAAAGGTCTGTCCGACACGGTCACGCCGCCCGGCATCGTCGCGGTGTGCCGAACGATCGACGTCGACGTCCCGACCGCGCTCGACGGAACGCCGCAGCTCGTTGCCGTCCCGGTGGAGGTGTCCGAGCCCGGGAACGCGGGAACCGTCGTTCGCGTCGCCGATGCGGTCGGTGCCGATGCGGTCGTGCTGCTCGGCGACGCGGTCGACCCGCACAACGGCAAGTGCGTCCGCGCGTCTGCGGGCAGTCTGTTCCACCTGCCGATCGCGCGAGAGCGCTCGATCGACACGGGTATCGAGGCCCTGCGCGCGCGCGGGTTGACCGTTCTGGCGACCGCCGCCGACGGTGAGGTCGACCTCGACGATGCCGACGAGTTGTTGAGCGGGCCGACGGCGTGGCTGTTCGGCAACGAGGCGCACGGGCTCGCACCGTCCGTCGCGGCGAACGCCGACCATCGCGTACGAATCCCGATTCACGGGCGAGCGGAGAGCTTGAATCTCGCGACGGCCGCTGCCATCTGTCTGTATGCGAGCGCACGCGCCCAGCGGCAGTCCCGTCGTGATCGATCCGGCCACCTCGCCTAGGATCGAAACGTTCTCGAGCGACCTAGACCATCAAGGAGTTGCACCTCTCGTGGCGAAGAAAGAAGGCGGAAACGCCCAGCCCGTCGATCCCAGTGTGCTCGAGGCATCTGCCCTCGACGCCGCGACGAACGAGGCGGAGAAGGCGTTCGCCGACGCGCGGGATCTCGACGAACTGACGTCGGTGAAGATCGAGCACATCGGCAACCGTGCTCCTCTTGCCCTGGCGCAGCGCGCACTCGGGTCGATCCCGGGAGATCTGAAAGCGGAGGCGGGCAAGCGCGTCAAGGTTGCCCGCGATCGTGTGCAGAAGGCATTCGACGCGCGCCGCGAGGTCCTGTTGGCCGAGCGCGACGCCGCGATCCTCGTCGCCGAGACGATCGACGTGACCTTGCCGTCGAACCGCCGTCCCGCCGGTGCTCGCCACCCGATCACGATCATCGCCGACCAGGTCGCCGATGTGTTCGTCGGAATGGGGTGGGAGGTCGAGGAAGGCCCGGAGGTCGAGGCCGAGCACTTCAACTTCGACGCCCTCAACTTCCTGCCCGATCATCCCGCGCGCACGATGCAGGACACCTTCCACATCGCGCCCGAGGGGTCGCGTCAGGTCCTGCGTACGCACACCTCGCCGGTTCAGGTGCGGTCGATGCTGTCGCGTGAGGTTCCGATCTACATCGTGTGCCCGGGTCGTACGTTCCGTACCGACGAACTCGACTCGACGCACACGCCGGTATTCCATCAGGTCGAGGGTCTGGCGATCGACAAGGGTCTGACGATGGCCAACCTGCGTGGCACGCTCGACGCGTTCGCACGGGCACTGTTCGGCGAGGAGACTCGGACGCGCATGCGCCCGAACTACTTCCCGTTCACCGAGCCGTCCGCCGAGGTCGACGTCTGGTTCCCGAAGAAGAAGGGCGGCCCGGGCTGGGTCGAGTGGGGCGGCTGCGGCATGGTCAATCCGAAGGTGTTGCAGGCCAGTGGAATCGACCCCGAGGTGTACTCGGGCTTCGCGTTCGGCATGGGCTTGGAGCGGACGCTGCAGTTCCGCAACGACATTCCCGACATGCGCGACATCGTCGAAGGCGACATTCGCTTCACGATGCCGTTCGGCGTCGGCGCCTGACCTTCATTCCTGCATCAGACACGTAGAGAGAGCTGAACGCACCGTGCGAGTTCCACATTCCTGGTTGACCGAGGTTCTGCAGCGATCCACGCCGCAGTGGCAAGTGACTCCCGAGGAGCTCGACGAGGGCTTCGTCCGGGTCGGGTTCGAAGTGGAGGAACTCGATTCCCTCGACACCGTCACCGGTCCGCTCGTCGTCGGACGCGTGACGTCGATCGAGGAACTGACCGAGTTCAAGAAGCCGATCCGCTTCTGCCACGTCGATGTCGGCAACGACGAGCCGCAGGAAATCGTCTGTGGAGCACGGAATTTCGCCGAGGGCGACCTGATCGTGGCGGCCCTACCGGGCAGCGTGTTGCCGGGCGGCTTCGCGATCGCGGCGCGCAAGACGTACGGCAAGACGTCCAACGGCATGATCTGTTCGACGGCCGAACTGGGCCTCGGCAGGGACTCGTCGGGCATCCTGGTTCTGCCGGAGGGTACCGCCGCGCCTGGTGACGACGCGAAAGTCGTTCTCGGGATGGATGATTCGGTCATCGAATTGAACGTCACGCCGGACCGCGGTTACGCGTTCTCGGTGCGCGGCCTCGCCCGCGAACTCGCGAGCAGCTTCGATCTCGATTACGCCGACCCCGCCGCGGGACCGGTGCAGAACAACGAGGGCGACACCTGGCCCACGACGGTCGCACCCGAGTCCGGCGCGTCCAGGTTCGCGTTGCGTAAGGTCAGCGGGATCGACCCGAAGGCGGTCACGCCGTGGTGGATGCAGCGCAGGCTGCTCCTCGCCGGGATACGGCCGATCTCTGCCGCCGTCGACGTCACGAACTACGTTCTGCACGAGCTGGGCCAGCCACTCCACGCGTTCGACGCGGCGAAGCTGACCGGCGGAATCGTCGTCCGCCGCGCGAAGGCGGGGGAGAAGCTGACGACGCTCGACGACGTCGAACGCACGCTCGACGCGGAAGACGTCGTCATCGCCGACGACTCCGGCGCCATCTCGCTCGCGGGCGTGATGGGTGGCGCGTCGACCGAGGTGGGCGACGACACCGTCGACGTCGTTCTCGAAGCCGCGACGTTCGATCCGCTCGCGGTGTTCCGCACCGGTCGTCGTCACAAGCTGTCGAGTGAAGCGAGCAAGCGCTTCGAGCGCACGGTCGACTCCGCCCTGCCGGTAGCGGCGCTGGATCGAGCCGCTCAGCTGCTCGTCGAGATCGCAGGCGGTCACGTCGAGCCCGTCCTGACCGACATCGGATCGGTGCACACGTTCCCGCCTGTCCGGATCGACATCGATCTCCCGGACCGGGTCGCGGGCGTCACCTACCCCAACGGGGTCGCGGCGCGTCGCCTGACCCAGATCGGTTGTGACGTCGAGGTCGGTGTCAGCGACAGTGGACACGGCGAGCTCGTCGTGACGCCGCCGAGCTGGCGTCCCGACCTGCAGCAGCCGGCCGACCTCGTCGAAGAGGTACTGCGTCTCGAGGGTCTGGAGCAGATCCCGTCCGTGCTGCCGGCTGCACCGGCCGGGCGTGGGCTGACCCCGACGCAGAAGCGGAAGAGAGCCGTCGGAAAGTCTCTCGCTTTCGCGGGGTACGTCGAGGTGCTCCCGACGGTCTTCCTGCCCACCGGTGTGTTCGACATCTGGGGCCTGCCTGCCGACGATGCTCGTCGTCGGACGACGTCGGTGCTCAATCCTCTTGAGGCCGACCGCCCTGAGCTCGCGACGACAATCCTGCCGGGGTTGCTGGAGATTCTGGCGCGCAACGTGTCCCGCGGTCAGCGCGACCTATCGCTGTTCGGAATCGCCCAGGTCGTTCTGCCCGGCGACGACACCGCCGCAGTCGAGGCTCTGGCCGTCCACACGCGTCCGAGCGACGAGGAGATCGACCGACTGCGCGCTTCGCTGCCCGCACAGCCGGTGCATGTCGGCGTCGTGCTGTCCGGACAGCGTGAGCAGTCGGGTCCGTGGGGCCAGGGACGTGCCGCGGAGGCGTCGGACGCGTTCGACGCGGCGCGCACGGTCGCGGCGGCTGCGGGCGTCGACATCGAGTTGCGTGCTGCGCAGTACCTGCCGTGGCATCCGGGCCGTTGCGCCGAAATCCTCGTCGACGGTGTCGTCGTCGGGCACGCGGGTGAGCTGCATCCGGCGGTGCTCGAGCGAGCGGACCTACCGGCGCGCACGTGTGCCGTCGAGCTGAATCTCGATGCATTGCCGATCGTCGAGTCGCTGCCCGCACCGGTCGTGTCGCCGTTCCCCGCGGTCCTGCAGGACGTGGCAGTCGTCGTCGACAGATCGGTTCCTGCAGCCGACGTCGAATCGGCCCTTCGGATGGGTGCAGGCGAGTTGCTGGAAAGTCTTCGCCTGTTCGACGTGTTCGAAGGCGAACAGGTCGGCGAGAACCGGAAGTCGCTGGCCTTCGCGCTCGTGTTCCGCAGCTCGGAAGGAACGTTGACGGAAGCGCAGGCGACGGAGGCGCGGGACGCCGCCGTGGCCGCTGCTGCGGCGGCAGTGGGCGCAGAACTTCGACGCTGACCCTCCCGGACTCGCGCCGAAGTACGTAGCGTGGGGGCATGAGCATTCACGGGGTGGAGGGCAGGTCCGACGTCGCGGTGTTACGGGAGGTCCTGGCCGCAGTGTCGGGCCGCCCGGCGCTTGCGCCGCTGCACGCGACCGCATCGGCACTGCTGGCCGAACTCGACACGGCGAGTTCGGACGAACCGTCGTCCGTTCCGCCCGGGGACATCCCGGACGTGGACATTCCACACGTGACCGAACCCAGAATCGACCAGCCATTGGGTGATCCTCTGGGCGGCACACCGACCCAGCTTCCTCGGCAGACGATCATCGACGCCGAGTTGGTCGACGACAGCGCAATCGACGGGGCGATCGGCGGTGGCGTCAGCGCAGGCCTGTCCAATCACGAGTCACCGACCGGCTACACCGATCAGGGCGTTCCGACGTGGGACTCGGTTCGCGGCAAAGTGGAGGGCCGGTCGGCGATGGCCCTCGGCGCGGAGGAACTAGATCAGAGCAGTCCGGCCGGCCGCTCTCTCGACGAGCAGTGGAACGACCGTGAAGAAGCGGGTCGCAAGAAGCTGGACGAGATCCGTCGATCGATGGAGCCTCCTTCGGAGCACGTGCACAAAAATACATAGCGGCTATGCACTTTCATGCACAGGGGACTGCCCGACCCCGCTCATGAATGAGCTTGCACGATGATGCATAATCAATCGTATGAACGCTCGGATTGATGACGTGGAGACCTCTCCGCTGCGGATCGCCGTCGCGGGGGCAAGCGGATACGCAGGTGGCGAGGTTCTGCGCCTGCTGCTCGGACACCCAGGGGTGGCGTCGGGTCGCCTCGTGATCGGTTCGCTCACCGCAGGCGGAAACGCCGGCTCGGCGCTCGGTGAGTTCCATCCGCACCTGCTCCCGCTCGCCGACCGAATCCTCACGGAAACCACCATCGACGAGCTGTCCGGCCACGACGTCGTCTTCCTCGGACTTCCGCACGGCAAGTCGGGGGAGATCGCCCAGCAGCTGCCGGAGTCCGTCGTGATCATCGATTGTGGCGCCGACTTCCGCCTGTCCGACGCGTCCGCGTGGGAGAAGTACTACAAGTCGGCTCACGCCGGTACCTGGCCGTACGGTCTGCCCGAACTGCCCGGTCATCGTGAGAAGCTCGTCGGCGCGACGCGCATTGCCGTGCCCGGCTGCTATCCGACGGTCTCGTCTCTTGCTCTCGCTCCGGCAGTTGCGGCCGGCATCGTCGAACCGCGCGTCAACGTCGTCGCGGTCAGCGGCGCATCGGGTGCGGGTCGCGCCCCGAAAGCGGACCTGCTGGGCGCGGAGATCATGGGGTCGGTGCGGGCATACGCCGTTGCGGGCGCGCACCGGCACACGCCGGAGATCGCGCAGAACTTGTCCGCGTTGTCGCCGGAGCCGGTGACGGTGTCGTTCACTCCCGTTCTCGCGCCGATGCCGCGCGGCATCCTCGCCACCTGCACCGCAGTGACGACGGCGACGCAGGAGCAGGCCACCGAGGTCTACGAAAAGGCCTACGCTGCGGAGCCTTTCGTTCATGTACTCGGCGCAGGTCGCCTACCGCAGACCGGTGCGGTGATCGGGTCGAATGCCGTGCAGATGAGTGTGTCCGTCGACGAGGACGCAGGTCTGCTCGTCGTGGTCGCCGCGGTCGACAACCTGACCAAGGGGACCGCAGGAGCCGCGATCCAATCGATGAATCTTGCCTTGGGCATCCCCGAGACCGATGGTCTCTCGACAGTTGGAGTCGCACCGTGAGCAGCGCCACCGAGGCACAGGCATTGTCGGGCAAGCTCGTTCGCAGTCAGGGCGTCACCGCGCCCGCCGGGTTCCGCGGTGCGGGTATCGCGGCCGGAATCAAGGCGAACGGCAAGCCCGACTTGGCGCTGGTGTTCAACGAGGGCCCGGACACCACCGCGGCAGGTGTCTTCACGCAGAACAAGGTGAAGGCTGCACCGGTGCTGTGGTCGCAGCAGGTACTGCAGACCGGCAAGCTTCGTGCTGTCGTTCTCAATTCCGGTGGCGCCAACGCGTGTACGGGCGCGCCGGGGTTTCAGGACACGCATCGCACTGCGGAGGAAGTCGCACGTGCACTGAGCAATTGGGGTACGGAGACGGGTGCCGTCGAGGTCGCGGTCTGCTCGACGGGTCTGATCGGTGACCGTTTGCCGATGGACAAGCTGATTCCCGGCGTCACCGAAGTCGTGCACGAACTCGCGGGAGGAATCTCCGGCGGGACCGACGCGGCATACGCCATCATGACGACCGACACCGTCCCTAAGCAGGCCGCCTTCCACCACACCGACAAGTGGAACGTGGGCGGTATGGCCAAGGGCGCAGGCATGCTCGCTCCGTCGCTCGCCACGATGCTCAGTGTCGTCACCACCGACGCCGTCGCCACCGCACAGCAGTTGAACGAGGCGTTGCGCAACGCGACGAGACTGTCGTACGACCGCCTCGACGTCGACGGCGCCACGTCGACCAACGACACCGTGCTGCTGCTCGCGTCCGGTGCCAGTGGCGTGACGCCGACCCAGGACGAACTGAACGCCGCTGTCCTGGCCGTCTGCGACGACCTCGCCGATCAGATGATGGCCGATGCCGAGGGTGTGACGAAGCGGGTGAAGGTCACGGTGTCCGGCGCCGCGTCCGAGGACGATGCGTTGATCGGTGCACGTACCGTCGCACGCGACAGCCTCGTCAAGACCGCGCTGTTCGGGTCCGACCCCAACTGGGGCCGTGTGCTCGCGGCCATCGGCATCGCGCCGATCGAGCTGAACCCTGATCGAATCTCGGTGTCGTTCAACGGCAGTCCCGTCTGCGTCGACGGCGTCGGCGCGCCCGGTGCAAGGGACGTCGACCTGTCCGGCGAGGACATCGAGGTCGTCATCGACCTCGGAATCGGTGACAGCTCGGTCACCATTCGAACGACGGATCTGTCGCACGCGTACGTCGAAGAGAACTCGGCGTACTCGTCATGACCGCACCCGAACTGTCGGCGTCGCAGAAGGCGCACACACTCGCCGGAGCACTGCCGTGGCTGCAGCGGTTCCACGGCAAGATCGTCGTCGTCAAGTACGGCGGCAACGCCATGGTCGACGACGAGCTCAAACGCGCATTCGCCGAAGACATGGTGTTCCTGCGCACCACCGGTATTCAGCCGGTCGTTGTGCACGGAGGCGGCCCGCAGATCACGGCCATGCTGTCCAAGCTCGGTATGACCGGTGAATTCCGCGGCGGCTTCCGCGTCACGACGCCCGAGGTCATGGACGTCGTGCGCATGGTCCTGTTCGGTCAGGTGGGCCGAGAACTCGTGGGGCTGATCAACAGTCACGGCCCGTACGCCGTCGGAATCTCGGGCGAGGACGCGCACCTGTTCACCGCATCCAAGCGCGAGGTGATGGTCGACGGCGTCCTCACCGACATCGGTCTCGTCGGCGACGTCACATCCGTCAACCCCGACGCGGTACTCGATCTCGTTGCGGCAGGGCGCATTCCGGTGGTCTCGACCATCGCACCCGACGCGGACGGTGTCGTGCACAACATCAATGCAGACACCGCGGCTGCCGCACTCGCCGAGGCGATCGGCGCGGAGAAGCTCGTCGTGCTCACCGATGTCGAAGGGCTGTACACCGATTGGCCGGATCGGTCGTCGTTGACGTCCGAGATCGACCCCGACTCGTTGGCCGCGCTGCTGCCGTCTCTCGACGCGGGGATGGTCCCGAAGATGGAAGCATGCTTGCGTGCCGTCCTCGGGGGTGTGCCGTCCGCGCACGTCATCGACGGGCGCGTGCCGCATTCGGTGCTCGTCGAACTGTTCACGGGTGAAGGCATCGGCACCATGGTGGCCAAGCTGCCCGTATCCGACTCGAACACTACTGTCACAGGGGGCCTTTCATGAATGATCACGGGACAGCAGACCTCCAGACCCGGTGGTCGAATTCGCTGATGGACAACTACGGCGTTCCTCGCGTCGCGCTGGTGCGCGGTCAGGGGGCCGTCGTGACCGACGCCGACGGCAAGGACTATCTCGACCTGCTGGCCGGCATCGCTGTCAATATTCTCGGACATGCACATCCGGCCGTCGTCGATGCGGTGACCACACAGCTTTCGACGCTCGGTCACACGTCGAACCTCTACGCGACCGAACCCGGTATCGCTCTCGCCGAACAGTTGCTGTCGCACCTCGGTGCGGGCACCCACGGCCGAGTGTTCCTGTGCAACTCGGGAACCGAGGCCAACGAGGCCGCGTTCAAGATCGCACGTCTGACCGGGCGTCCGAAGATCATCGCCGCGCAGAAGGCGTTCCACGGCCGCACGATGGGTGCGCTGGCGCTCACGGGCCAGCCGGACAAGCGCGCACCGTTCGAACCGATGCCTGCCGGTGTGCACCACGTGCCGTACGGCGACGTCGCCGCACTCGAAGCAGCCGTCGACTCGGATACCGCCGCGGTCTTCCTCGAGCCGATCATGGGCGAGGGTGGCGTCGTCGTCCCGCGGGAGGGCTATCTTCTTGCCGCGCGGGAAATTACGGCACGCCACGGTGCGCTGCTGATCCTCGACGAGGTGCAGACGGGTATCGGCCGGACCGGATGGTTCTACGCGCATCAGGCCGTCGGCATCGTGCCGGACGTCATCACCCTCGCGAAAGGACTCGGCGGCGGTCTGCCGATCGGAGCCTGCATCGGCATCGGCGAAGCAGGCAACCTGCTGCATCCCGGCAAGCACGGCACGACGTTCGGCGGAAACCCGGTATGCGCGTCGGCGGCTCTCGCGGTTCTGAAGACCATCGCCGACGAGGATCTCGTGTCCCACGCCGATCGTCTCGGCAAGGTCATCACGCATTCCATCGAAGAACTGAACCACCCGCTGGTCGATCACGTACGGGGCGCAGGCCTGCTACTCGGCGTCGTGCTGACTCGAGCCGTCGCGCCCAAGGCCGAAGCCGCAGCGCGTGACGCCGGGTTCCTGATCAACGCCGCACAGCCCGACGTTCTACGCCTGGCCCCGCCTCTCGTTCTCACCGAGGAGCAGGCGGCGACGTTCGTCACGGCCCTGCCCGCAATTCTCGACACAGCCCAGGAAACGGAATAACCATGGCACTGAGGAACTTTCTGCGTGACGACGACCTGACCCCGCAGGAGCAGGGCGAAGTTCTCGCGCTCGCTGCCGAGATCAAGCGTGCACCGTTCTCGAAGCGACCGCTCGAAGGACCGAAGGGCGTCGGCGTCATCTTCGAGAAGAACTCGACCCGGACGCGGTTCTCGTTCGAGATCGGTATCGCGCAGCTCGGCGGTCACGCGGTCGTCGTCGACGGCCAGAGTACGCAGCTCGGACGCGAGGAGACGCTGCAGGACACGGGCCGTGTCCTGTCGCGGTACGTCGACGCGATCGTCTGGCGTACGTTCGGACAGAAGCGCCTCGAGCAGATGGCGACCGGATCGACGGTTCCGATCGTCAACGCGCTGTCCAACGAGTTCCACCCGTGCCAGGTGCTCGCGGATCTGCAGACACTCGTCGAGCAGAAGGGGAACCTGAAGGGGCTAGAGCTGGCGTACTTCGGCGACGGCGCCAACAACATGGCGCACTCGCTGATGCTGGGCGGTGTCACCGCGGGCATCAACGTGACCATCGCTGCACCGAAGGCGTTCGCGCCGCTGGGTGACGTCGTCGATGCGGCGCGTGCGCGTGCGGAGCAGACCGGCGCCACCATCACGATCACCGAGGACCCCCACGAAGCTGCGGCCGGCGCCGACGCGCTCGTCACCGACACGTGGACGTCGATGGGCCAGGAGAACGACGGCCTCGACCGCGTCGCGCCGTTCCGGCCGTACCGGATCGACACCGATCTGCTGGCCAAGGCGAAGTCCGACGCCGTCGTTCTGCACTGCCTGCCCGCGCACCGCGGTGAGGAGATCACCGACGAGGTCCTCGACGGCCCGCAGAGCGTCGTCCTCGACGAGGCGGAGAACCGTCTGCACGCCCAGAAGGCACTTCTGGTGTGGTTGCTCGAGCAGGCGCGACGACCGTGAGCGAGGGGGTGTCGTCGACGCCGCTGACGGCATCGACCCGCGCAGGCAGGCAGGCGCGGATCGTGACTCTGCTGGCGACGAACCAGGTCAGAAGCCAGCCGGAGCTCGCGTCGCTGCTGGCGGCCGAGGGTATCGACGTCACCCAGGCCACGTTGTCGCGAGATCTCGACGAACTCGGCGCGGTGAAACTGCGCGCCGCGGACGGCGGGGTCGGCGTGTACGTGGTGCCAGAGGACGGCAGTCCCGTCCGCGGCGTGTCGGGCGGCACCGACCGCCTGACGCGACTGCTCGGGGAGCTGCTCGTCTCGACCGATTCGAGCGGGAACCAAGCAGTCCTGCGCACGCCCCCTGGCGCGGCGCACTATCTCGCGAGCGCGCTCGACCGGGCGTCGCTGAGGGAGGTTGTCGGGACGATCGCCGGGGATGACACGATCTTCATGATCGCGCGCGAGCCCACGACCGGCAGCGAGCTCGCGGACAAGATAGAGAAACTGGCCCGACGCGGGGAGTGAGTGAACACCCCGTCGACGGCACAACGACAGACCTACACAAAAGCTAGTTAAGGAGCGCACACACCATGGCCGAACGCGTCATTCTCGCCTACTCGGGGGGATTGGACACCTCCGTCGCCATCAGCTGGATCGGCAAGGAGACCGGCAAAGAGGTCGTCGCCGTCGCCATCGACCTCGGTCAGGGCGGCGAGGACATGGAGGTCGTGCGCCAGCGTGCGATCGATTGTGGCGCAGTCGAAGCCGTCGTCGTCGATGCTCGCAACGAGTTCGCCGACGAGTACTGCTTGCCGACCATCCAGAACAACGCTCTCTACATGGATCGCTACCCGCTGGTGTCGGCCATCAGCCGTCCGCTGATCGTCAAGCACCTCGTCGAGAACGCGCGTGCGCACGGCGGAACCGTCGTCGCGCACGGCTGCACCGGCAAGGGCAACGACCAGGTCCGGTTCGAGGTCGGCTTCAACACCCTCGCACCCGAGCTCGACGTCCTCGCTCCGGTCCGCGACTACGCGTGGACCCGTGAGAAGGCCATCGCGTTCGCCGAAGAGAACAAGATCCCGATCAACGTCAGCAAGAAGTCGCCGTTCTCCATCGACCAGAACGTCTGGGGTCGTGCCGTGGAGACCGGGTTCCTCGAGGATCTGTGGAACGCGCCGACCAAGGACGTCTACGACTACACGCAGGATCCGACGGCCAATTGGACGGCTCCCGACGAGCTGATCATCGGCTTCGACAAGGGTCGTCCGGTCAGCATCGACGGCCGTCCCGTCTCGGTGCTGGAAGCCATCCAGGAGCTCAACACCCGCGCAGGCGCTCAGGGTGTCGGTCGTCTCGACGTCGTCGAGGACCGTCTCGTCGGCATCAAGAGCCGTGAGATCTACGAGGCACCGGGCGCGATGGTGCTTATTCGCGCGCACGAGGAGCTCGAGCACGTCACCCTCGAGCGCGAGCTCGGACGCTACAAGCGCCACACCGACCAGAAGTGGGCCGAGCTGGTCTACGACGGTCTCTGGTACTCGCCGCTCAAGGGTGCGCTCGACACGTTCAACACGCACACCCAGGAGCACGTGTCCGGTGAGATCCGACTCACGCTGCACGCGGGCACGATCAACGTCAACGGTCGTCGCAGCGGCGAGTCGCTGTACGACTTCAACCTCGCGACGTACGACGAGGGCGACACGTTCGACCAGTCGTCGGCCAAGGGCTTCGTGCAGCTGCACGGCCTGTCCTCCAAGATCGCGGCCAAGCGGGACCTGGGCTTGTGAGCCAGAAGACCAACGAAGGGTCTCTGTGGGGCGGGCGTTTCGCGTCCGGCCCCGCAGAGGCCATGGCGGCGCTGAGCAAGTCGACGCATTTCGATTGGGTGTTGGCGCCCTACGACATTCGCGCGTCGATGGCACACGCGCGGGTGTTGCACGGTGCCGGTCTGCTCACCGCAGAGGACCTCGAGACGATGCTCGACGGTTTGGCGCGCCTCGCCGCCGATGTCGCCTCGGGTGAGTTCGTCGCCGCCGAGTCCGACGAGGACGTGCACGGTGCGCTCGAACGCGGGCTCATCGACCGCGTCGGACCCGAGGTCGGCGGGCGGCTGCGTGCAGGCCGGTCGCGGAACGACCAGGTGGCGACGTTGTTCCGAATGTGGTTGCGCGACGCGGTCCGTCGTGTGTCGGCGGGCGTGCTCGACGTCGTCGACGCGTTGACGACGCAGGCGGCTTCGCATCCGAGTGCCGTCATGCCGGGCAAGACGCATTCGCAGGCCGCCCAGCCGGTTCTGCTGGCGCATCACTTGTTGGCACACACGCACCCGCTGCTGCGCGACGTCCAGCGATTCCAGGACTTCGACAAACGAGCTGCGGTGTCCCCGTACGGTTCCGGCGCTCTGGCAGGTTCGTCGCTCGGACTGAACCCAGAGCAGATCGCCGCCGAACTCGGATTCGACTCGTCGGCCGAGAACTCGATCGATGCCACGTCGTCGCGTGACTTCGCGGCCGAGGCTGCGTTCGTGCTCGCGATGACGGCCGTCGACCTGTCGCGGCTCGCCGAGGAGATCGTGTCCTGGAGCACGCCCGAATACGGTTACGTCACGCTTTCGGACGCGTGGTCGACCGGCAGTTCGATCATGCCGCAGAAGAAGAATCCCGACGTCGCGGAATTGACGCGTGGCAAGACGGGACGACTCATCGGAAACGTCACCGGGCTGTTGGCGACGCTGAAAGCGCAGCCGCTCGCGTACAACCGGGATCTGCAGGAGGACAAGGAACCCGTCTTCGACTCCGTCGCGCAACTGGAGTTGTTGTTGCCTGCCCTCGCGGGATTGGTGTCGACGCTGACGTTCGACGTCGATCGCATGGCCGAATTGGCGCCTGCCGGCTACACGTTGGCGACCGACATCGCCGAATGGATGGTCCGGCAGGGAACGCCGTTCCGAATCGCGCACGAGGCAGCCGGGGCATGCGTCAGGGCCGCCGAGGCTCGTGGCGTCGGACTCGACGAGCTGACCGACGAGGAGTTGGCGTCGATCGACTCGTCGCTGACGCCAGCCGTTCGTGAGGTTCTCACCGTCGAGGGATCGATTGCTTCACGAGATTCGCGCGGCGGTACGGCTGCGGTTCAGGTCGCGTCACAATTGGGTGGCGTTCGATCGTCGTCCGAGCAACTTCGGACGTGGGCCCGGACAGCACTCGTCACGGACTGACACAAAAAGTCACGCACGCCGGAATTCGATGCGGTCGGTGTGAGAAGCTTCAACCTACGAAGGTGGGTGGGCGGTCGGGTCGCCGAGTCGAACGCAGGAGTTGTTGTGGTGGGACTGAATGCAGATGCGTTTCGTGAGCCGTTGCGGCGTGCGATCGCCACTGCACAGAACGGTCTGGAGGTCATCCGGCTCGGTGGCCTCGAGACCGAAGTCGATCCGTCGCCGTTCAAGGTCGTCGACCGGGACGCGATGTATCGATTGCGTCGATACTTCCCGGAGGACGCCGACCAGGAGTCGAAGCCTCCGGTAGTCCTCGTGCCGCCGATGATGGTGTCCGCGGACGTCTACGACGTCACCACCGACCAAGGCGCCGCGGGCATCCTGCACAGCATGGGTCTCGACCCGTGGGTCGTCGACTTCGGATCGCCCGACACCGAGGAAGGCGGCTGGGGGCGCACGCTCGCCGATCACGTCGTGGCTATTAGTGAGGTCGTCGACAAGGTGCACGCACTCACCGGTCGCGACGTGCATCTCAGTGGCTACTCGCAGGGCGGCATGTTCTGTTACCAGGCGGCCGCCTACCGGGGCGGCAAGAATCTGGCCAGTCTGATCACGTTCGGCGCTCCTGTCGACACGTTGGCGGCGTTGCCGCTGGGCATTCCGGCCGGGGTTGCCACCCGAGGAGCCGAGTTCCTCGCCGACCATGTCTTCACGCGCCTTGCGGTGTCGGGATGGATGGCGCGCACGGGTTTTCAGTTGTTGGACCCGGCGAAGACGGTGCGTTCGCGACTCGATTTCCTGCGGCAGTTGCACGACCGCGACGCTCTGCTGCCGCGAGAGCCGCAACGACGCTTCCTGGCCTTGGACGGGTGGGTCGCGTGGTCGGGGCCGGCGGTGGCCGAACTGCTCAAGCAGTTCGTCGTGCACAACCGCATGATGACGGGCGGATTCGTCATCAAGGATCGTCTGCTGACGCTTGCCGACCTGACGGTGCCGGTGCTCGCATTCGTCGGTGAGGTCGACGACATCGGTCAGCCCCTTGCCGTCCGAGGCATCAAGCGCGCGGCCCCGCGGGCCGAGATCTACGAAACCACGCTCCGGGCAGGGCATTTCGGGCTCGTGGTGGGTAGCACCGCGGAGTCGCAGACCTGGCCGACGACGGGGGAGTGGATCCGCTGGAGGGAAGGGCTGGGCGAGCAGCCCGACACCGTGTTCGAGATGAGTTACGACGAGCACGCCGATACCGACAGTGGTGTCTCGGTGAGCAACCGGCTGATCCACACGGCCGCATCGATCGCCGAAGTGGGGGTCGGCGTCGGGAAAGGTTTGGCGGCTGCGGCCACCGGCGCGGTGCGGGGCACGCGCGAGATTTCGACCGAGGCGGTTCGCACGCTGCCGCGACTGGCTCGGCTCGGTCAGATGCAGCCGCACACGACCGTCTCGCTCGGACGCCTGCTCGCGGAACAGGGACGCAGGTCTCCTGCGGGCGAATGCTTCCTGTTCGACGACCGTGTGCACACCTATCAGGCGGTCAACGTCCGGATCGACAACGTGGTTCGAGGGCTCATCGTCTCGGGTGTTCGCCCGTCGGCGCGCGTCGGTGTGCTGATGGAGACGCGACCCAGCGCGCTGGCGGCCGTCGCTGCGCTGTCCCGTATCGGCGCCGTCGCGGTCATGCTGCCTCCGGGCGGGGACCTCGACAGTGCGCTGCGTGTGGTCGACGTCGACATCGTCATCTCGGATCCGGAAAACCTCAAGTCCGCAACACTTCTCGCCGTCAACGTCTTGGTTCTCGGCGGCGGCGACGAGCGCGAGTTGGATATTCCCGACGGCGCCGACGTCACCGATCTCGAGGCCATCGATCCCGATTCGGTGCGGCTCCCCGCATGGTTCGAGCCGGATCCAGGACGTGCCCGCGAATTGGCCGTCGTGTTGTTCACGGCGACCGATCGCGGATTGGAGCCGCGCTTCATCACCAATCATCGATGGGCGTTGTCGGCGTACGGAACTGCGACGGCTGCCGCGCTCGGTGCCGGCGACACCGTGTATTGCCTTGCACCGCTGCACCATTCGGCGGGCCTTCTCGTCAGCGTGGGCGGCGCGCTCGCGGGCGGGTCGCGTATCGCTCTGTCGCGCGGGCTCGATTCCACGCGTTTCGCCAGTGAGGTGGCCCGCTACGGCGTGACGGTCATCAGCTACACGTGGGCGATGATGCAGACGATTCTCGACGACGACGACCTCGAACTCGGCCGTAATCACCCGGTCCGTCTGTTCATCGGATCCGGCATGCCCGTGAATCTGTGGAAGCGCACGCTGCACCTGTTCTCGCCGGCTAGGGTCCTCGAGTTCTACGCGTCGACCGAGAACGACGTCATTCTGGCGAACGTCGGGGGCGCGAAGATAGGTTCGAAGGGCAGGCCGCTGCCGGGCAGCGCCCGCGTCGAACTCGCTGCGTACGACCCGATGACCGGCCGCCTCGAAGAGGACGAGAACGGGTTCGTCCGCGTGTGCCGCGACGACGAGATCGGATTGCTACTCGGTCGACCGAACAGCGAGGGCGAGGTCACCAGCCCGCTCATGCGGGGTGTGTTCCAACCGGGTGACTCGTGGGTGCCGACGGAGAATCTGTTCCGGCGCGACGCGGACGGCGACTACTGGCTCGTCGATCGCAAGGACACCGTCGTGAAAGCCGCACGCGGGCCCGTGTACACGCAGCCGATCATCGACGCGTTCGGCGAGGTGGACGACGTGGAATCGGTCGTCGTGTACGGCATCGAAGCGCCGGAGTCCGCGGGGGCGCCGCGACGGTGGGATTACGGTGTCGACGAAATCGCGGTGTGCGCGGTGTCGACGCGTGGACACACGTCGCTGTCGGCGCGCATCGTCACCGACGCGATGGCCGTGCTGCTGCCGTCCGGGCGGCCGGACATCGTGCACATCGTCGACGACATCCCCCTCGGCAGGGCCTACCGGCCGCGAGCCTCCGACCTGCAGAAACTCGGACTACCCGCGCCGAGCGCGAGGTCATGGTTCTACGACGCCGACCAGGGTACGTATCGACGGCTCACCAAAGCAGTCGTCGCCGAGCGGTTCACGAAATCCGACGACGTGGACGACAGGTAGCCGGTTCGGCACGCGTGCTCGGTTCGGTAGTTTGAACGGACGGACTTCTCACGGTGAAGTCGTGAACCTGCGAGAAAAAGGACTTCAGTGGCAATCGATCAGAACCTCCTCGGCATCCTTGCCTGCCCGGTGGACAAGGGCCCGCTCCTGCTGGTGGAGGACGAGTTGCTCTACAACCCGCGGTTGCGTCGGGCGTACCCGATCGAGAACGGAATTCCGGTTCTGTTGGTCGACGAGGCTCGTGACGTCGACGACGCCGAGCACGAGTCGATCCTGAGCCGAGCTCGATCGGCGTAGTTCACCAGCACTCAGTCGGGGAGCGGGCCCGTCAGATAGCGCTGCAGCGTCGGCCCGACGACGGCCACGAGACGATCGGCAGGCATCGACGCGATGGGTTCGAGTTCGAGGATGTGCCGGGTGAGCAGCAATCCGGCCATCTGCGACGCGACGAGACCAACGCGTTCGAGCCCGGAACCGGCAGGCACGTCGACGCGAACCGCGGTGTCTCGCAACGCAATCTGCAACAGGAAGCTGCTGATCAAGCTCGTGTCGCCACTCGCGATCATCGACCGAAACGCAGCGACGATTCCCTGACCGTTCTCCGAGTCCCAGACGCCGAGAATCGTTCTCGCGAGCGTCGGGCCGAGGTCGTCGATGTCTGCTGCGAGTATCGGCTTCAATGTCTCGTCCGGGTCGACCGGCAGTGCGACGGCCGCGACGAACAGGTCACGCTTGGTCCCGAAGTAGTGGTGGACGAGCGCGGAATCCACCCCGGCGTCCGACGCGATCGACCGGACCGAGGCCCTGTCGAATCCCGCTTCCGCGAAGCGCCGACGCGCTACCGTCAGGATTGCGTCCTTCGTGCCGGACCGGCCCGGGCGTCGGCCGGAACGTGCAGGTGGGGCGGTGTCCGTCACGGAGTCCGCCGCCGAAGCGTCGCGGCGCCCGCGCACAAGGCGACGAGGGTGAAACCGGCGACCACAGCGATGTCGACGCCCATCCGCCCGGTGAAGGCGGGATTCGCGGAGATTTCCTGTAGTGCATCCACGGCGTAGCTGAGCGGAAGCACGTTGCTGATCGCGTGCAGCCAGTCCGGCATCTGCTCACGCGGAACCAACAGACCGCACAGGAACAGTTGGGGAACGACCACGACGGGCATGAACTGCACGGCTTGAAATTCGGTGCGGGCGAAGGCGCTGCACAGCAATCCGAGGGCGACGCCCAGAACTGCGTTGAGCACCGCGATGAGCAACACCCAGGCGACCGGACCCGCCGTCGTCAAACCGAGCAGCCCGAACGACACCGCGCACGCCAGGAGGGCCTGCAGGACCGCGGCGACAGAGAACGCGGTGGCGTAGCTCGCCAGGAGATCCAGTTTCGACATCGGTGTCGTGAGCAGCCGCTCGAGCGTGCCGGAACTGCGCTCACGTTGCATCGCGATGGACGTGATCAGGAACATCACGACGAACGGAAGGATGCCGAGCATCGTGATCGCGATCCGATCGAACAGCGGCAGGGCGCCGGGTCGTACCGGTACGTCGTCGTAGAGGAAGTACAGCAGCGCCATCAACAGCGACGGGACGAAGAGAATCATCGCGACGGTCCGGTGATCCGAACGCAGCTGACGCAGAATGCGTCCGGTGCCCGCGGCGTAGATCTGTGCGGTCATGACGTCTTCTCCATGGTGTCGTGTGCCCGAACGAGGGAGAGAAAGGCGTGCTCGAGGGTCGATTCGCCCGTGGTGCGCAGCAGCTCGTCGGGCGTCGGTCGTCCGAGGACGGTTCCGTTGCGCATGAGGATCAACGTGCTGCAGTGCTCGGCTTCGTCCATGACGTGGCTCGACACCAGGATCGTCGTGCCGGCGGCGGCGATGTCGGTGAACCGTTCCCAGAGCTCGAAGCGCAGAACGGGATCGAGGCCGACCGTCGGCTCGTCGAGTATCAGCACCTCGGGTTCCGCGACGAGCGCGCTCGCCAGCGACACACGTGAGAGTTGCCCGCCGGACAAACCACCGCTGATCGACGACGCATGGTCACCGAGCCCGACGGTGTCGATCGCGGACTGGACCGCGGTGCTACCGCGGCCGTACAGCGAGGCGAAGTACGCGATGTTGTCGCGAACGGTGAGATCCCGGTAGACGCTGGGCGCCTGAGTCACGTAGCCGACCTTCGACCGTAGTTGTTTCGCACCGGCGGGCGATCCCAACACGGTGACCGTTCCGCTCTCGACGATCTGGGTGCCCACGATCGAGCGCATCAACGTCGTCTTACCGCAGCCCGACGGGCCGAGAAGCCCGGTGATGGCACCTCGGGGTATCTCGAGATCCACGCGATCGAGGACCGTCCGTTTGCCCCGCCGCACGGTCAGCTTGTCGACGACGATTGCCGGTCCGATGTCCGTCATGACGCCCTCCCTGAATTCACCATTCGATGATTTCACCCTGTGATGAATTATGACCCCACGGCCGATGCGACGTCAACGGGCGGCAAGATGACTTCACGTGGACATCGCTGCTCTGACAGGACACCCGGTCGACGCAGCTCGGCATCTTCTCGGGGCGACGCTGACTGCCAACGACGTGAGCATCGAGATCGTGGAGGTCGAGGCATACGGCGGCCCGGAGGGCGGCCCATGGCCCGATCCGGCTGCTCATTCGTACCGAGGTCCGACGCCGCGCAACGCCGTCATGTTCGGGAGCGCGGGAAGGCTCTACGTGTACCTGAGCTACGGCATGCACCTGTGCATGAACGTCACCTGCGGTCCCGACGGCGAGGCGGGCGCGGTCCTGCTGCGGGCCGGTGAGGTGACGCGGGGGGAGGGCGTCGCATTCTCGCGACGCGGCCCGCGAGCGCCGGAACACAAGTTGGCGAGCGGCCCGGGAAATCTGGGGTCGGCGCTCGCAATATCGCTGGCGGACAACGGAACCGATCTGTTCGACGCGGCGTCGCCGGTGAGATTGTCGAAGCTCGGTGACGCACGCGCCATCCCTGACATCGCGTACGGCCCGCGCGTCGGGGTGAGTACCGGCGCAGACAGAGCGTGGCGGCTTTGGGACCCGAGTTCGCGGGCAGTGTCGGCGTATCGACGCAGCCCTCGCGCGGTTCCCGGAGACTGACGGGCGGACCTCGGACGCACGAGCGGACGGAGATGCGGGAAGATCGACGGGTGAGTGAGAACATCATCGACGAACTGACCTGGCGCGGGTTGATCGCGCAGTCCACCGACCTGGACGAACTGAAGAAGGCGACGTCGGGGGAGCCGATCACTCTGTATGCGGGGTTCGACCCGACGGGCCCCAGTCTCCACGCCGGTCATCTCGTTCCGCTGCTGGCGCTGAAGCGGTTCCAACGAGCAGGGCATCGTCCGATCGTCCTGGCCGGTGGTGCGACGGGTCTGATCGGCGATCCGCGCGACGTCGGCGAACGCACGATGAACTCTTCCGACACCGTGCGCGAGTGGGCCGACCGCATCCGAGGACAACTCGAACGCTTCGTGGAGTTCGGCGATCCGGCCACCGGTGCGATCGTGGAGAACAACCTGTCGTGGACGGGTGAGCTGACCGCGATCGACTTCCTCCGCGACATCGGCAAGCACTTCTCGGTGAACGTCATGCTCGCTCGCGACACCGTCAAGACGCGTCTCGAAGCCGACGGCATGTCGTACACCGAGTTCAGCTACATGCTTCTGCAGGCGAACGACTACGTGCAGTTGCGCCGCAAGCACGGCTGCACGCTGCAGATCGGCGGCTCCGATCAGTGGGGCAACATCGTCGCCGGCGTC
Source organism: Rhodococcus sp. Eu-32 (assembly GCF_003336925.1). NCBI lineage: Bacteria > Bacillati > Actinomycetota > Actinomycetes > Mycobacteriales > Nocardiaceae > Rhodococcus > Rhodococcus sp. Eu-32. The sequence continues at coordinate 249,477 of NZ_QGNK01000008.1, forward strand.
GAACTGAACCGGCGCACCGATGCAGAGTCGGTGCATGCGCTCACCGTTCCTCTGGTGACGTCCGCCGACGGCAAGAAGTTCGGCAAGTCGACCGGCGGCGGAAGCCTGTGGCTCGACCCCGAGATGACGAGTCCGTACGCCTGGTACCAGTACTTCGTGAACACCGGCGACGCCGATGTCGTGAAATACCTGCGGTGGTTCACGTTCCTCGGGCAGGAGGAGTTGGCAGAACTCGACGAGGCGACTCGCGAACGTCCTCATGCCCGTGAAGCCCAGAAGCGACTCGCGGCCGAGATGACGACGCTGGTACACGGAGCCGAGAACACCAAGGCCGTCGAAGTGGCGAGCCAGGCGCTCTTCGGACGCGCCGAACTGCAGGAACTCGACGAATCGACCCTGGCCGCCGCTCTTCGCGAGACATCGGTCTTCGACATGGGTGCGGGGGAGCCGTCGACGATCGTCGACCTGCTCGTCGGTACAGGCCTGTGCGAGAGCAAGGGTGCCGCCCGCCGCGCGGTGAAGGAGGGCGGCGCGTCCGTGAACAACGTGAAGATCGCCGACGAGGATTGGACGCCGTCGCCCGACGATTTCCTCCACGGAAAGTGGCTCGTCGTTCGACGAGGGAAGCGAAACTTCGCCGGCGCGTACCTGCGCTGAGGTAGGTTCGCCGGGGTGGCGCGAGTCACAAGCATGTGATTTCAGGTTCGGAGCGGGTATGTCACTCCGGCCGGGGTCGCTACCTCGGCGTTTACCCCCCGGGTTGCAGGGCGACCTGGGAATTTGACGTGATGTTTTCCGCCGCGTAACTTTGTCCAAGTCAGAGCGACACGGACACCGACTCCGAGCCGAGAGGCCGGAGACAACGAGGTTGTACGGGTTACGCGATGACAATCCCGATCGTAACGAGTTCGCTTGTTCGTTCGGTGGGTCCGACAAAACGGCTGATTGACTCGGTCGGTTGGATCAGTTAGGCTGGAACGGTTGCCTCAGACGCCCCGAGATTCGATTCCCGAGGCTGGCGATGTGCGCGTGTTCTTTGAGAACTCAACAGTGTGTCGATGAATGTCAGTGCCGAATGTTTTTGGCGCTCATGCCTTTCGGGGTGTGGGTGTGACGTCTTCTTGCTTCATTCTTCCCGTCTGGGGTGAGGGGACATTTTGTTTTGCTAGTTGAGTTTTTTGCTAGTGATTTGGCTCTTTGGTTTTTGAACTGATTCGCGATCCTT